>JAUJME010000246.1 GCA_030447005.1 Solirubrobacteraceae bacterium
CGCTCATCGGCGCGGGAGTGTATGTCCGGACTCCGACACACCGCATCGACCGCCGCCCGGCGGCGTTGATGCGCACGTGCTCGCCCGGGTCGTCGTCCTCCTCTGCCTCGCCGCGCTCGCCTTCCCGGCCTCCGCGGCCGCCGCGCGCTCCGTCCCGCCGGCGTGGCTCGGCGTGATGGCCGACGGCCCGCTCACCGGCGAGAGCTCGGCCGCCTACGAGGGCGAGTGGGACGGGATCGCGGCCGCCGGCGCCGAGACGGTGCGGACGGCCTTCTACTGGAACGAGGCCCAGCCGTACCGGACGTTCGCCGACGTCCCGCCGCCCGCCGCCGCGCGCTTTCACGACGAGGGCGGCGTCCCCACCGACTTCTCGCCGTACGACAGGGTCGTAGCGAGCGCCGCCCGCCGGCATCTGGGGATCCTGCCCGTCGTGCACCGCACACCGGCGTGGGAGGCCGAGCGGCCCTCGAGCCTCGCCTCCACGCCCCGCGGCACCGCCGCCTTCGCCGCCTTCATGGACGCGCTGGTGCGGCGCTACGGGCCGCAGGGGACCTTCTGGGCCGAGCGCCCCGAGCTGCCGCGGATGGTCATCCACTCGTGGCAGATCTGGAACGAGCCCAACCTCACGGGCTCCTGGACGCGCCAGCCGTTCGCGCCCTCCTACGTGGCGCTGCTCAAGGCCGCCAACCGCGCGCTCAAGGCCGCCGACCCGCGCTCGCGGACCGTCCTCGCCGGCCTGCCCAACGAGTCGTTCCGCGCGCTGCGCGCCATCTACCGCGCCGGCGGCCGCGGCGCCTTCGACGTCGTCGCGCTCCACCCCTACACGGGCAGGCCGCGCGGCGTCATCCGGCTGATCGAGCTCGCCCGGGCGGAGATCCGCCGGGGGCGCGACCGCGCGCTGCCGATCTGGGTGTCGGAGCTCTCGTGGCCCGCGTCGGTCGGGAAGGCCAAGGGGCCGCGCGGCTTCACGACCACCGACCGCGGCCAGGCCTCCCGCCTGCGCGAGGGCCTGGGCCGGCTGGCCGCCGCGCGGCGGCGCCTGCGGATCGAGCGCGTCTACTGGTACACGTGGCTGTCGGCCCCGGCCGGCCCGAGCGCGTTCGGCTACTCCGGGCTGCGCCGCCTGGAAGGCGGGCGGGTGCGCAGCGCCCCGGCACTCGCCGAGTACCGGCGCGCCGCCCGCCGCCTCGAGGGCTGCGAGAAGGCCCCGGGCGACGCCTCACGCTGCCGCTGAGGCCACCACGCGGTCGACCGCCCGCGCGGTGGCGTCCCAGGAGAAGCCGCGCGCCCGCTCGAGGCCGGCAGCGCGCAGGCGCGCCCGCTCGGCCGGGTCGGCCAGGAGCTCCGTGAGCGCCGCGCGGACCGCCTCGGGCTCCGGGGCGACGAGGCGCGCGGCGCCCCCGGCGGTCTCCGGCAGCGCGGTGGCGTCCGCCGCCACCACGGGCGTCCCGCTCGCCATCGCCTCGAGCAGCGGGAGGCCGAAGCCCTCGTAGACCGACGGCAGGACGAAGAGCTCCGCCCCCGCGTAGAGGCCGGGCAGCAGCGGGTCGGGGACGGCGCCGAGCAGCCGGAGGCCGGCGAGGCCGTGCTCGGCGGCGAACTGCGGCCGGTGGCCGCCCGCCACCACGATCTCGACGCCCTCGTCCGCCAGCGCCCGCGCGGCGGGCACGAGCGCGCGGAGGTTCTTGCGCGCCGTCTGGCCCGCGACGCAGAGGACGTAGGGGCGCTCGAGCCGCAGGGCGGCGCGGGCGCGCCCCGGGTCGGCGGCCGGCGAGAAGCGATGGTCGACGCCGCCGGGGACGACTGAGATCCGCGCGGGGTCGAGCCCCATGGCCTCCGAGATCTCGCCCCGCGAGAACTCGGATACGGTCACCACGTGCAGCGCGCGACGGGCAACCGCCGGCAGCACGCGGGCCTGCCAGGCGGCGTAGGCGTGCGAGTACCACTCGGGGTGGCGCAGCGACGCCGCGTCGTGGAGGACCACGACGTTGCGGGGGAACGCGACGGGCGCCAGGTTGGCCGGGCAGAGCAGGGCCCGCGCGCCGCGGCGGGCGGCGAGCGCCGGCAGGACGGCCTGCTCCCACGCGTGGCCCGCCCGGTGCACGAGCCGCGGCCGGGGCCGCGCGACGGCGTAGCTGCCGGGCGCGAGGGCGGGCAGGCGCGCGACGAGCTCGCGCGCCCAGCGCTCCACGCCGCCGAGCTCCGGCCGCGCGGCGGCGCGCGCGTCGATGAGGATGGGGCCGGGCAGCGGGCGTGAGGGTCGGCGTCGACGGGCGCAGCCTCGTGGGCGGCGGCGCCCGCGGGGTCGCGCACTATACGGCCGCCCTGCTGGGCGCCCTGGCCGCCGGCTTCCCCGCCGACGAGTGGCGCGTCCTGCTCCCGCGCGGGCCGGTGGATGCGCTCCCGCCGGGGGTCGAGCCCGTCCGCTCGCCGCTCCCGGGGCGGGCGCTCCACGGCGCGGCGGCGCTGGCGCGCCGGCCGCGCGCCGACCGGCTGCTCGGTGGCGGCCTCGACGTCCTCTGGCTGCCCGCCCCGGCGCCCGTGGCGGTCTCCCGCGGCGTCCCGCTCGCGCTGACCGTCCACGACCGCTCGTGGGAGGCGCGCCCGCAGGACTTCACGCGGTATGAGCGGGCGTGGCACCGCGCCGCGCGCCCCCGCGCGCTGGCCCGGCGCGCCGCGCGGGTCGTCTGCCCGACGGAGGCGGTCCGGCGGGAGCTGATCGCCGCGTGGGGCCTGGACCCCACGCGCGTCCGCGCCATCCATCACGGACCGGGCGTCGCCGCGCCGGACGCGCCGCCCCCCGCCGGCGCGCCGCCCTACCTGCTCTTCGTCGGCGCGCTCGAGCCGCGCAAGGCGCCCGACGTCCTCGCGGCCGCGTTCGCCGCGGCGCGCGCCCAGGGCCTCGGGGCGGAGCTGTGGGTGGCCGGCGACGGGCGGCTCGCGACCACCCTCGACCGCCCCGGGATCCGCCGGCTCGGCCACCTCGCCGACACGGCGCTGCCGGGCCTCTACGCCGGGGCGCTGGCGCTCGTCCTCCCCTCCCGCCTGGAGGGCTTCGGGCTGCCGCCGGTCGAGGCGCTCGCCCACGGCACGCCGGTGATCGCGAGCGACCTGCCCGTGCTGCGCGAGGTCCTCTCGCCTGGCGGCGCGCTGTTCGTCGCCCCGGGCGACGTGCAGGGGCTGGCCGGCGCGATGCTGCGGGTCGAGCGCGAGCCGGCCCTGCGCGAGCGGCTGCTCGCCGCGGGCCGGGCGGCGATCGCGCCGCTCTCGTGGGAGGCCGCCGCGCGCGCGACCCGCGCCGCGCTCGCCGAGGCCGCGGGGGCATGAGCTTCACCGCCGTCGTGGTGCTCCACGACTCCGCCGGGCCGCTGCCCGCGCTGCTCGGGTCGCTGCGCGCCCACCTCGCGGAGCCGCCGCAGCTCGTGGTGGTCGACGCCGGCTCGGCCGACGCCGGCCCGGCGCTCGCGCGCGAGCACGGCGCCGAGGTCCTCGAGCTGGGCGCCAACCCGGGCTTCGGCGCCGCCAACAACGCCGGGCTCGCCCGCGCGCGGCATCCCGTCAGCGTCCTGCTCAACCCGGACTGCGAGCTGCTCGACGACGGCCTGGCCCG
>JAUJME010000247.1 GCA_030447005.1 Solirubrobacteraceae bacterium
CCGGACTCGTCGGCCCAGAACTGGGCGATGCCCTCGAAGCCGTAGAGGCCGATCTTCGCCGCCTCCTGGATGACGGGCCAGGGCGTCTCCTCGCGCTCGTCCCACTCATGGGCGGCGGGGCGGACGACGTTCTCGGCGAAGCCGTGGACCCACTCCTTGATGTCGCGCTGGTCCTGCGTGAGCTCCATCGAGAAGGGGACGTCGGCGGGGGCCGACTCCTCGTTGGGGATGTCTTCCGGGCTGGGGATCGCGGTCGAGGCTTCCATCCCTTGCACTCTAGGTACGAGGACGGCCCCGCTCTTGTGCGCGCAGCGCAGCCGCCCGCGCGCAAATTCGTACCGCGGTTACAAGGAGCGCTTGGACGCGAAGGCCGGATCGTCCTCGTGCTGACGGAAGAAGCCGACCATGGCGCCGATGTACTCCATGAAGCCCGGGGGCGTCAGCCCGAGCGGACCGAGCAGGTCGACCGCCCGCCGCGAGTCGAAGGTGACCGGGTGGTTCAGGTACGCGACGGACTCGCGCGGGGTGCCGCCGAACGCCTGGGAGACCGCGGGGATGCGCAGCGAGTCGGCGACCACCCGCGGCGGGATCCGCCCGACGGGATCGCGCCCCGCGTACTCGCGCGACAGCGCCACCACGAGCTCGCGACTCGGCAGCGGCTGGGGATCGACGAGGTGGAGCGTCTCGCCGACCGCGTCAGGATGGGCGGCGGCCGCGGCGATCCCCCGCACCACGAAGTCGACCGGCACGACGTTGAACGTCGCCTCCGAGCGGCCGAACTGCGCGACCGGGCGGCCCAGCCGGTGCAGCTTCGAGATCGTGCGGAGCATGTAGTAGGGGCCGTCGAACTTCTCGGTCTCCCCCGTCCGCGAGTCGCCGACGACGATCGCCGGGCGAATGATCGTGGTCGGGATCCGGCCCAGCTCCTCGCGGACCCAGACCTCGGCCTGCGCCTTGGTCGACTCGTAGTGGTTCTTGAAGTCCTGCCCGAAGATCAGCTCGTGCTCGTAGACGACGCCCTTGCGCCGGCCGGCGACGTAGGCGGTGCTCACGTACGCGAGGCGCTCGAGGCCCGGCGAGGCGAGGCAGAGCTCGAGGACGTTGCCGGTCCCGTCGACGTTCACCCGCTGGGCGACCTCCAGCGGGACGGCGAGGTCGTAGATCGCGGCGAGGTGGAAGACGCGGCGGATCTCGCCGGTCAGCCGGCTCCAGGTCGGGTCGTCGAGGCCGAGGCGGCGCTTGGTGATGTCGCCCGCGACGATCTCGACGCCCTCGGGCGCGGCGGCGCGGGCGGCGTCGAGCATCCGCGGCTCGACGAGCGCGACGATGCGCCGGCCGGAGTCCTCGCTCAGCAGATGGCGGACGAGGCGGCGGCCGATGAAGCCCGGGAATCCGGTCACGAAGTCGGTCAAGGCGGCGTCAATCTGCCAGATCGGCGCGCTTGCCGGGTTCCAGCGCGTAGAGCCGCGTCCGGCCCTCCACGCCGCGCAGGCTGCGCTTGCGCTTGCGCCTCCACGGCCGGTCGGGCGTCTGCTCCTGCAGCGCCTCGGTGCCGTAGATCTGGCCCGGCTTGGCGAGCCCGGTCACCCGGCTGGCGACGTTGACCGTCGAGCCGAACCAGTCGCCGCCGCGGGTGGTGGCCGGGCCGAACGCCATCCCGACCCGCACCGCCGGGAACTCCTCCCCCTCGGCCTCGACGCGGCCCGCGAGCTCGAGGCAGGCGCCGACCAGCGCGTCGGGGTCGGGGGAGACGAGCATCGCCGCGTCGCCGATCGTCTTGACGAGCTGGGACGGCTGGCGCACGCAGCCGACCGCGATCTCGGTGAGCCGGCCGGCGATCCGCCCGACGTCCTCGGGGGCGAGCAACTCGCCGAGCTTCGTGTAGCCGACGAGGTCGGCGAAGGCGATCGCCACGTCGCGCGTCCCACTCAGCCGCCCGGCGGCGAGCTCGGCCTCGGTGACCAGCTGGCGGCGGATCCCGTCGCGCAGGTGGGAGCGGAAGTGGTAGTCGAGCTGACGACCGACGAGCGGGACGAGCTGCTCGGCGGCGACCGCGTAGCGCAGCCCCGCGGTGTACGGGCTGTCGCCGGGCTGCAGGAGCGCGTCGCCGGCCAGGCGCTGGACCGCCGCGGCGGCGGTGGCGACGCCGAGCGAGGTCACCCGGGCGGTTTCGAGCAGGCCGTCGCGCGGCAGGCCGGCCGCGATGAACCGCTGCACCCCGCGAGCCCACTCGACGTCCTCGTCGGTGTAGACGCGCTCGCGCGGCGCGGGGTTGGGTCGCCCGACCGCCTGCATGAGCTCGCGCAGGAACGCGGTGCTCAGGCCGCTCTCCCGGGCGACGTGGGTGAGCGTGTGCTGCTCGCGAGCGCCGAGCGCGACCTCGATCGCGAGGGCGGCGAGGCGGTCCTCCTTCTCGGCCCGCTCGACCTCCTCCGGCGGGACGCCGGCGCCGCGCAGCCGCTCGAGGAGCAGATCCCGGTCGTCGATGCGGGCCATCATCGCGTATGCACCCGAGATGACCGTTCCCCGCACGCGCCTCGCCGGGCTGGCCGGCCTTGCCACCTTCGTGGCGCTCGTCGTGCTCCAGCACGCCACCCGCGCGGACGACCTCCCGCCGGCCGACCACTTCGTCTCGGAGTACGCCGTCGGTGCCGGCGGCTGGGTGCAGGTGGTCGCGTTCCTCGCCTGGGCGGGCAGCCTGGCCGCGACGGTCGCGCTGGTGCTGCGGACGGGGCGGCGGAAGTGGGCGCGGTGGATCGTGGTCGCGGGGCTGGCCGCGGGCGTGCTCGGCGCGGTCGCGGCGGCGTTCTTCGCGACGGAGACGGTCGGCGGCGTGCTGCCGCCGGGCCGGGTGAAGAGCACGGCCGGGGAGCTCCACGACCTCGGCTCGGCGGGGCTCTTCTTCGGTCTGCTGGTCGCCGCGGTGGCGAGCGTGCGGCTGGTCGAGCGGCGGCGCTACCGGCTCGAGCTGCTCGGGCTCGTGGTGCTGCTCTTCCTCATCCCGTCGGCGCTCATCGTCGCGGAGTACAACGCCCCGGGCTGGGGCCAGCGCGGGTTCATCGCGGTCGGCTGCCTGTGGCAGTGGCGACTACTAGCCTCGTCCGCTCGCCCGTGGCCTCGCTGAACCCCGCCCTCGCCGACGCCCGCTTCTGCCCCCGCTGCGGGCAGCCCGCCGAGGTCGCGTTCCCGCGCTCGATCACCTGCCCGCACTGCGGCTACGGCGCCTACTACAACCCCAAGCCGGTGGCATGCGCGATCCCCGTCGACGGCGACGGCCGCGTGTGGCTGCTGCGCCGCGCGTTCGAGCCGGGCGCCGGGTTGTGGACGTTCCCGGGCGGGTTCGTCGACCTCGGCGAGTCGGTGGAGGACGCCGCGCGGCGGGAGACGGACGAGGAGATGGAGATTCGGGTCGAGCTCGGGCGGCTGGTCGGCGTCTATTCGCGCGGGGACGACCGCATCGTGCTGATCGTCTACGCCGCGCGGGCGCTAGGGGAGCCGCGGACGACGGAGGAGGCGACCGAGGTCCGGCCGTTCGGGCGCGACGAGATCCCGTGGGACGATCTGGCGTTCTGGTCGACGGAGCGGGCGCTGCGGGACTTCCTGG
>JAUJME010000248.1 GCA_030447005.1 Solirubrobacteraceae bacterium
TCCTCGATCGTCGTGGCGGCGGCGTCGACCGCGGCGGCGTCGGAGACGTCGACCGGGACGACCAGCGGGTGGCCACCGCGGTCGCGCACCTCGCGCGCGGCACCGTCGAGGCCGGCGCGCCCGCGCGCGAGCAGCGCGACGCTCGCACCCTGCTCGGCGAACGCCCGCGCGGCCGCCCGGCCCACTCCGGCGGACGCACCGGTGATCACGACGACCCGGGGTCGCCCGTCTTCGCCTGCGGCAGCTCTCATCGCCGTCCTCCTCTTCGCTTGCCGAGCCTGTGCCCGGGCGGCATCGCGATCATGAGCCGACCGTCCGCGCGCGGACGGCCCCCGCGATCGGCGTGCGCGTGGGCGGCTGGGTCGCGGGTAGGGCTCCGCCATGGACGCCCAGGTCGTCGCCGCCCTCATCGCCGCCCTTGCGCTCGCGTGCGTGCACCTCTTCGGCGGGAGGCTCCGCTTCCTCGAGGGGTTGCCGCGCACCCGGTTCCTCTCTGCGGCCGGCGGTGTGTCGGTCGCCTACGTCTTCGTCCACCTCCTTCCGGAGGTCGCGGAGGGCCAGCGCGCCTTCGAGGAGGGCGGCGGCGGGGAAGGAGGAGCCTTCCTCGCCTTCCTCGAGCACCACGTCTGGCTCATGGCCCTGCTCGGCCTGGGCGTCTTCTACGGCGTCGAGAAGCACTCTCTGAGCTCGCGCGCCAGGCGCCGCGAACGCGAGGGGGAGGACCGCACGGCCGGCGATGCCTTCTGGCTGAGCATCGCCTCGTTCACCGTCTACAACGCGATCATCGGCTACCTCCTGCTGAGCGAGGACCTCGAGCCGCTGAGCGCGTTGGCGCTCTACACGCTCGCGCTCGGCCTGCACTTCGTCATCAACGACTTCGGCCTGCGCGAGCACCACAAGGAGGCCTACCGGCGGATCGGCCGCTGGTCGATCTCCGCCGGCGTGCTCGTGGGGTGGGTGCTCGGCATCTCGGTGGACATCTCCGAGCGCACGCTCGCCCTCACGCTGGCCTTCATCGCCGGCGGGGTCGTCCTCAACGTGTTCAAGGAGGAGCTGCCGGGCGAGCGCCAGGCCCGCTTCTGGCCGTTCGCCGCCGCGGCGCTCGCCTACGGCGCGCTCCTGCAGGTCGCATGAGGCGATCCTCGGTGCGTGGTCGGAGCTCCGGCCGTCGCGCGTACCAGCCGAGCGGCCGCTCGCTGCACGAGCCGCGGCTCGCGTCGCGCGGCGCGTGCCGCGTTGGCCCCCGGCCCCCCGTGGACCCCGCCGCCCGGGTGCGCTGACGCGGACGCGAGATAGAGGCCGGCGATGGGCGTCTCGGAGCGCCCCAGGCCGGGGATCGGCCGGAAGATCAGCTGCTGATGGAGCTTGGCGGTGCCGCCGTTGAGCGCCCCGCGGTGGAGGTTCGCGTCGGCGGTCTGCAGGGCGCCCGGCGACATGATCGAGCGCGCGAGGATCCGGTTGCGGAAGCCGGGCGCCACCCGTTCGACCTGGGCCTCCATGCGCTCGGCGAAGCGCTCGCTCTCCGCCGTGTCCCAGCCGCCCGAGAGCCCGGCCGCCCCCGCGTCGCCGCGGACCTGCTGCGGCACGTGGGTGTAGGCCGAGAACGTCTCCTTGCCGGGCGGCTGGCGGCTCGCGTCGGTCCGCGCGTACTGGCCGCAGACCAGGAACGGCTCGGCCGGGACCTGGCCGAGCACCAGCTCCGTCGACCACCGGGTCAGGGCGTCGAGCCCTGGCGAGAGATGGACGGTCCCCGCCCTGGCGGTCTCCGCTGCCGTCCAGGGGACCGGCCCGTCGAGCGCCCAGTCGAGCCGGAAGGTGGCGTTGTCCCATTCGAAGCGGCGGACGGCGGCCACCACCTCCGGCGGGAGATCCGCCCGGTCGAGCAGCCGGAGGTAGAGCTGCGGGGCGTCGACGTCGGCGAGGACCGCCCGCTTGGCGCCCACCTGGTCTCCGCCGCGGGTCCGCACCCCCACCGCCCGGCGCCGGCGGACGACGATCTCCTCGACGCGGGCGTCGCAGACGACCTTGCCGCCGCGCGCGGTCAGCCGGTCGACGAGCGCGGCGGTGATGGCGCCGCTCCCGCCCGCGGCGACCGGATAGCCGACCTGCTGGGCCAGCGAGCACAGCAGCCACCCGAACAGGGCGCCGCCGGGCTGCTCCGGGCTGAGGTCGGCGTGCAGGGCGTTGCCCGCCAGCATCCGGGCGGCGCCCTCTCCCGCGAACCGCTCCTGGGCCAGCCGGCGGTTGGGCAGCGTCCCGAAGCGGGCGAAGTCGAGCAGCCCGCGTGCGCCGAGGACGCCGGCCAGGCGCGCGGAGGCGCGGACGGGAGGAAACGGGGTGAACAGCGCGTCGAGCAGCGCGTCGCCGACACGGAGCCAGAGCTCATACAGACGGCGCCAGGCGTCGCCGTCCCCGGCCGCGAACGCGTCGAAGGAGGCCGCCGTCTCATCCGGATCGGCGGCGACGTAGGCGACGCGGCCCTCCTCGTCGGGGTGCGCGACCGCGACGTCGGGGCGCCGCCACCGCAGGCCGTGCTCGCCCAGGCGCAGCGCACGCAGGGGCCGCGAGACCGCCGCCAGCGGATAGAACGAGCTGAACGGGTCGTGGATGAAGCCGGGCAGGGTCAGCTGGGCGCTCCGCACGGCGCCGCCGGGTTCGGACTCCGCCTCGAGGACGACGACGTCCCAGCCGTCGTCGGCGAGCAGGTTGGCGGCGACGAGGCCGTTGTGGCCGGCGCCGATGACGACCGCGTCGGGCACCTCGCCGCTCAGCCCGCGGCGCTGATGGCCGGCCTCTCGATCAGCTCGGGCGCCGGGACCACGTCCGCCACGTCGAAGCGGAGCGGCAGGAGATGTGTCGACGCGTCGTCGCCCATGGCGATGAGCTCGTCGACGAACAGCAGCGCCCGCGCATGGGCATCCGCGTCGTCGCCGCACGCCGCATAGGCCGCGTACGCCCCGGCGGCGTCGGGGTCCTCAGCCGGCAGGACGACGGGCGGACGCCGTGCGAGCCAGCCGAGGAGGCCGCGCCTGCCCGCGAAGACGGCGCTCCCCCACTCGCGCGCGCGCCGCGCGCGCGCGGCGGTCACCTCCTCCGACGAATCGGTCTCGAGGACCTCAGCGGCGTAGCGGTAGAGATCCTGGCGGCGACGGTCGTCGATGACGTCGTTGTACGTCCCCAGGAAGCCACGGAGCACCGGACACACCCCCGGAGGATGGTCGCCGAAGCGCTCGCCGGCCAGCATGGAGGCGAGCTCCATCACGCAAGCGCCTCGGGCGGGCGAAGCGTGACGGCCGCGACCGAGGCGGACGACCTGGTGAGAGACGACGCGAGATGACGGTTGCTGGGCCATGGTCTGTCCCCTTTCGGTTCGGTGATGGTGGCACTGCCGGGGTACCGCCGAAGCGCCTGGGGCCGCACGGCGGCGTCGGCGCGGCGACGATCGGTCCGAGGAAGCGTCGCCTCGCGGACGAACGCCCCGTACAGGTGGCCCAGGAGCGGTAGACGGGGCGTACCTGACCTGCTGGGCAAGACCGAAAGGACCGTTACATGGGAATCGGCGGAGTTGGACCTCTCGAGCTGGTCATCGTCCTGGTGATCGCGC
>JAUJME010000249.1 GCA_030447005.1 Solirubrobacteraceae bacterium
TGGCGATCAGCCGCTCGTTGTGGCCCACGTCCTCCTCGCCGAGGCAGTAGGCGTCGGCGGTGTCGATGAGGTTGACGCCCGCGTCGAGCGCGGCGTGGATCGTGCGGATCGAGCGCTCCTCCTTCGGGCGGTTCTCGACCGACATGGGCATCGCGCCCAGGCCGATGGGGAAGATCTCGGTGCCGTCGATCCGGCGGCTCGCGTGCGTCATGCGGCCAGTATCCCGGCCGCCGCCGCCTCCCCCGAGCGCACGGCGCCGTCCATGTAGCCGTTCCAGATCGTCGCGTACTCGGCGCCCGCCCAGTGCAGCGGACCGACCGGCGGGCGCAGCGCGCGGCCGAAGCTCGTCCACACCCCGGGCGGCAGGTAGGCGCCGTAGCAGCCGCGCGTGTGCTCCTCCTCGGCCCACGCCTGCTCGAAGTAGGCCGCCGGCGCGCCCGCGCGCGGGCCGAACATCCGCACGAGGGTCGCGAGCACCGCGGCGCGGCGGTCCTCCGCCGCCCAGGTGCCCAGCTCGCGGGCGTGGCGGCCCTCGAGGAACGCGAGCAGCACGCCGGGGGAGCCGTCGGGCGGCGAGTTGTCGAAGATCACCTTGGCCGGCCCGGAGTCCGACCCCGCCTGGCCCGTCAGGCCGTCCGCCCGCCAGAACGGCTCGGGGTAGACCGCGTGGCACTTGACCACGGCGCCCATCGGCATCCGCTGGGTGAGCTGGTCACGCAGCCCCGGCAGCGGCGGGTCGTAGGCGATCCGCCCGGCCAGGGCGGGCGGGATGGCGACGACCGCGCGCCGGGCGCGGACCTCGACGCCGCCGGCGGCGCGCGCTGTCACGCCGCCCGAGCCGTGGGCGATCTCGCGGACCGGCGCGCCCAGGCGGAGCACGTCTTCCCCCAGCCGCTCGGCGAGCGCGAGCGCGATCCGCTGCGAGCCGCCGACGAAGCGGTCCTGCTGCGCGCCGCCGTCCGTGGCGATCAGCCGCTCGATCCCGCCCGCCGAGGCGGCGTAGAAGAGCCAGTGCAGGAGCGAGACGTCGCCCGGCTCGGCCGCCCACACCCCCTGCGTGACGCCCTCGAACAGCGCCCGCCCGCCGCGCGTGGCGACGTTGCGCCGCAGCCACGTCGCGAAGGTCATGCCGTCCCAGCGCTCGGCGGCGGGCGCCGTCCAGGGCGCCTCGAGCGGGACCCGGCGCGCCATCGCGTCGAGGCGGCGGCGGGCCTGCTCGAAGTCGAGCAGCACGGCGGGCGAGATCCGCGGGACGTCCCCGCGGTAGCGACGCACGCGCCCGTCGAACTCGATCAGGTGCTCGCCCACGCCGTGGGTGGGGAACGTGGCGATCCCCAGCTCCGCCGCGAGCGCGGCCAGCCGGTCCTGCGTCGGGCCGATCCACTGCCCGCCGGCCTCGACGATCGCGTCGCCCCACGGCGTCCCGAGCGGCTGGTTGAGCGTGCGGCCGCCGACCCGCTCGCGCGCCTCGAGCACGACGACCTCCTGGCCGGCCGCCCGCAGGTCGCGCGCGGCGACGAGTCCCGCGAGCCCGGCCCCGATCACCACGACGTCGGCGCGGTCCACCTAGACGTCCTCGGGGAAGCCGACGTCGGCCGGGTCGATGTCGTCGCGCAGCCCCTTGTAGGAGGGATGGCGGACCGTGCGGGCCTGCGTCCACTCCGTGTACTCGACCTCGCAGACGAGCTCGGGCTCGACGAAGCGCGCGCCCTTGGGCGGCTGGCGCCCGGAGAAGGGGCTCGTGTCACGGGCGCGCGAGGCGAGCAGCCCGCCCACCCGCGCGAGCTCGGCCTCGGTGAAGCCCGTCCCGACGCGTCCGGCGTAGCGGAGCTCCCCCTCGTCGAAGAAGCCCGCCAGCAGCGCGCCGAGCCGGCCCGTGCGCCCGCCCTCCCCCGGCAGCCAGCCGCCGATCACCAGCGAGGCGCGCCGCACGTTCTTGACCTTGATCCATCCCGGCGAGCGCCGCCCCGGCGTGTACGGGCAGTCCAGGCGCTTGGCGACCACGCCCTCGAGGCCGCGGGCCCGCGCGAGCTCGAGGATCTGCGCGCCGTCGCCGACGTGATGCGACGGCGTCTGCCAGGTCGGCCCGGCCAGCTCGAGCTCGGCGAGCGCCGCACGGCGCTCGGAGTAGGAGCGGCCCATCAGCGAGTGGCCGTCGAGGTAGAGCAGGTCGAAGAGGACGTAGGCGACGGGCGCCTCGACGCTCAGGCGCTTGACCTGGCGCTCGGAGGTGAGGTGCATCCGCCCCTGAAGGCGCTGGAAGCTCGGCCGGCCCTCGGCGTCGAAGGCGACGATCTCGCCGTCGAGCACCGCCTCGCGCGCGCCGACCGCCCGCCCGAGGTCGCGCAGCTCCGGGTAGCGCGGCGTGATGTCGTTGCCGTTGCGGCTCTCGAGCGCCAGCCGGCCGCCGGACGCGTAGCCGATCGCCCGCACGCCGTCCCACTTGATCTCGAACGCCCAGCGGCCGTCGTCGGGCGGCAGGTCGCCGGCGCGGGCGAGCATCGGCGCGACGTGCTCGGGCATGGGCTCGCGCGTCGGGTCCTCCGGCGGGTCCATGCGGTGGATCATCCAGTCCTTGCCGCGGGTGCGGAACAGGACGTGGCGGCCGCGGACGCGCTCGCCGTGGAAGGTGACCATCACCTCGCGGTCGGAGAACTTGTGGGTCTCGTAGGTGCCGGTGTCGTAGACCTTCATCGTCCCCGCCCCGTAGTTGCCCTCGGGGATGACCCCCTCGAAGGTCAGGTACTCGAGCGGGTGGTCCTCCGTGTGGACGGCCAGGTGGTTGGTGTCCGGGTCGGGCGGGATCCCTCGCGGGACCGCCCAGGAGACGAGGACGCCGTCGCGCTCGAGGCGCAGATCCCAGTGCATCGACCGGGCGGAGTGCTCCTGCACGACGAAGCGCGGCGCGTCCGCCTCCCCCGCCGTCTCCTGCGGCCCGGGCTCGGGAGTGGCGCCGAAGTCGCGCTTGCGGCGGTAGGGGTCCAGGCGGTCGGCCACGGCTCTGGCGAGAGGGTACGGGCGCGGATCGATGGGTATCGTTGGGCCGACATGGACGCCAATCCCATCGTGCTCGACGATGCGGCGGGAGACGTCGTGGTCGTCGTGGTCGAGGGTGAGCACGACATCTACACGGCTCCCACGCTGCGCGAGCGCCTCGACGAGGCCCTCGGCCGCGGCGGCGGCGTCGTGGTCGACCTCACCGCCGCCACCTTCGTGGACTCCTCGATCCTCGGGGCGCTGCTCGACGCGCGCCGCCGAGCGCAGGAGCAGGCGCGCGGCTTCGTCGTGTCCGTCGGCGCGGAGGTCGAGCCCGGCGTGCAGCGCATCCTCGACATCACGGGGCTCGTCCCCGTGCTGCCCGTCATCGACGGCCGCGAGGCCGCCATCTCGGCGGCGCGCGACGGGGTCTCCGGCTCCACGGGATGATCGACCGCCCCGAAGTCCGGCTGACCATGCCCGCCCTGCCCGAAGGGGTCGGCGTCGTCCGCCAGGCGCTCGCGGGGATGGCGGACGCGCTGGCCTTCGACCAGGGCGTGCTCGCCGACATGAAGATGGCGGTCACCGAGGCCTGCACGAACGTCGTCGTCCACGCCTACGCCGAC
>JAUJME010000250.1 GCA_030447005.1 Solirubrobacteraceae bacterium
GGGCGCCACGTCGAGGTCTCCCTGCTCCAGTCGGCGCTCGCCGCGCTGCTCAACCTGGGGTCGGGCTGGCTGCTCGCCGGTGCGCTGCCGCAGCGGCGCGGCAACCGCCATCCGTCGATCGTCCCCTACGCGACCTACGACGCGTCCGACCGCCCGTTCGCCCTCACCGCCGGCAACGACCGGCTGTTCGCGCGGCTGTGCGGGGTCGTCGGCGAGCCGGCGCTCGCAGAGGACGAGCGCTTCGCGACCAACGCGGCGCGGGTCGCCCACGCCGGCGAGCTCGAGCCGCGTCTCGCCGCCGCCTTCGCGCGCGCGCCGGCCGAGCACTGGATCGCCGCGCTGCGCGCCGCGGGCGTCCCGGCCGGCCCGATCAACGACGTCGCCGAGGCGTTCGCCCTCGCCGAGGCCCTGGGCGTCCCGACGCTCGCGGAGGCCGGCGGCCGCCCGGCGCCCGCGCCGGCGCTCGGGATGGGCGCCGTGCGCCGCCCGCCGCCGCGGCTCGACGAGCACGGGGCCGAGCTGCGGGCCTGGCTGGGCGGCTGATCCGTGTGGCAGGATCCGTGGGGGATCCGTCATTGCGGTCACGGGCCGCGACGGCGATGATCGCCGCGTGACCCCGCCGCGCTCCGTCCTCCTCGTCGCCTTCGACGGCGTCCAGAGCCTCGACCTGACCGGCCCGCTCGAGGTCTTCGCGGGTGGCGGCTACGCGGTCGAGGTCGCCACGCCGGGCGGTGCGGCCGTCCGCTCCTCGAGCGGGCTGGGGATCGCCGCCGACCGGGACCTGCTCGCCGTGCGCGAGCCGGTCGACACGCTCTTGGTGGCGGGCGGCGAGGGCACGCGGGCCGCCGTCGCCGACGATCGCGTGACGGCCTGGCTCCGCTACGCCGCCCCGCGCGCCCGCCGGGTCGCGTCCGTGTGCACCGGCGCCTTCCTGCTCGCGGAGGCGGGGCTGCTCGACGGCCGCCGGGCGACGACCCACTGGGCGTGGTGCGACGCGCTGGCGGCGCGCTACCCGGCGGTCGACGTCGACCCTGAGCCGATCTTCGTGCGCGACGGCGCGGTGGCCACCTCGGCCGGCGTGACCGCCGGGATGGACCTCGCTCTCGCGCTCGTCGAGGAGGATCGTGGCCGCGAGGTCGCGCTCGCCATCGCCCGGCAGCTCGTCCTGTTCCTGCGCCGGCCGGGTGGCCAGGCGCAGTTCAGCGCCCAGCTCGCCACCCAGATGGCCGACCACGACGAGCTGCGCGCGCTGCAGGAGTGGATCGCCGACAACCCCGCCGCCGACCTCTCCGTCGAGGCGCTCGCGGCCCGCGCGCACCTGAGCCCGCGCCACTTCGCCCGCGGCTTCGCCGCCGAGGTCGGGGTCACGCCCGCGCGCTACGTCGAGCGGGTGCGCGTCGAGGCCGCGCGCCGCCGGCTCGAGGAGTCCCCCGCGCCGGTCGAGGCGGTGGCCGCCGCGTGCGGCTTCGGGACCGCCGAGACGATGCGCCGCGCGTTCCTGCGCGCCCTCGGCGTCCCGCCCTCCGAGTACCGCCGCCGCTTCCGCTCCCCCGCCGCCGCCTGACCCGACCCCCGACCCGAGGATCCCCGTGGACGTCGCCATCCTGCTCTACGACCGCTTCACCGCGCTCGACGCGGTCGGCCCCTACGAGACGCTCGGCCGCGTGCCGGGGGCGAAGGTGACCTTCGTCGCCCGCGAGCGCGGGCCCGTGCGGGCCGACACCGGCCGGCTCGCGATCACCGCCGACGCCGCCCTCGAGGAGCTCCCGCGCCCGGACGTCATCGTCGTGCCCGGTGGCCCCGGCGAGGTCGCCGTCCGCGCCGGCGACGCGGCGCTCGACTGGGTCCGGGCGGCCCACGCGACGGCCCGCTGGACGACCTCCGTCTGCACCGGCTCGCTCATCCTCGGCGCCGCCGGGCTGCTGGCGGGGCGGCGCGCCACGAGTCACTGGCTGGCGCTCGGCGAGCTGAGCCGGCTCGGCGCGGAGGCCGTCTCCGAGCGCGTGGTGATCGACGGCGAGATCGTGACGGCGGCGGGCGTCAGCGCCGGGATCGACATGGGGCTGACGCTGGCGGCGGAGATCGCCGGCCCGGAGGTCGCCCAGGCCATCCAGCTGTGGACGGAGTACGACCCGCAGCCGCCGTTCGACGCCGGCTCGCCGGAGAGCGCTCCGCCCGCGGTGGTGGCCACCCTCCGCGAGCGGAGCCGCTTCGCGACTGGCTGATCCCTACCGGCTGCGGCGCGCCGTCCGGTCCAGCCGGCGTGCGGTGTAGCCCTTCTGGCCGACGAGGCCCGCCCGGGCGACGACGCGCTTGCGCGACCGCGCGCGCAGGCGGCGTACCGACTTCGGGCCGAGCTTCACCCGCACGGTCTTCGCGCGCCCCGCCGGGACGGAGTAGCGCACCCGCGCGAGGGTCGCGCGCCCCAGCTTGAGCCGCAGGTAGCCGCGGCACGCGACGACCGGGTCGCAGCGCAGCCGCACGGACGCCGTGCGCCCCCGGACGCGCAGCTTGCGCGAGACGAAGCGCACCCGCGCCCGGGCGCGCTTGGCGGCCGGCCCCGCCGCCCCGCCCGGCTTGCCGGCGGCGGCCCCCGGCTGCCCGCCCTGCGCCGGCGGCGCGTTGTCCCCGGCCCGGCCCGGCATGGCGATCCGGTACACGCCGCGCCCGAACGTCCCCGCGAACAGGGAGTCGGTCGGCGCGTGATAGCGCAGCTCGAACACCGGCACGATCGGCAGGCCGCGGCCCAGGCGCAGCCAGCTGCGCCCGCCGTCGCGCGAGAGGAAGACGCCCACGTCGGACGCCACCGCGAGCTGGTCGCCGATCGCGTTGACGTCGTTGAGCGGCGCGCGGGGCAGCCCGGCGCCGATGTCCTCCCAGCTCTTGCCGCCGTCGGTCGTGCGCAGCAGGTACGCCGCGTCCTGCTGCTGGCGGAAGCCGGAGTAGGTGACGTAGGCGACGTCCGGGTTGGTCTTGTCGACCTCGACGCGGGTCACCCACGCCTTGGGCAGGTCGGGGTCGCTCGCCTTCGTCCAGTTGCCGCCGCCGTTGCGGGTGAACCACAGGTTCCCGTCGTCGGTGCCCGCGTAGATGATCCCGGTCCGCTTGGGCGCGGGCGCGATCGTGGTGAGCGTCCCGAAGTTGCGGAACAGCGGGTTGGTCTCGCGGCCCGACCCGTTGGAGAGGTCCGGCGAGATGGTCCGCCAGTCGCCCGCGTCGTTGTCCGATCGCGACATGATCTCCCCGCCCGTGTAGACCGTCTTCGGGTCCTCCGGATCGAACTCGATCGGCGTGAACCAGTTCTTGCGGGTGGAGAGCACCTCGTCGTCGAAGAAGTCCTTGGGGGAGTCGCCGCCGGTCTTGGAGACGAAGCAGGACCCGTACTGCGAGCAGCCGTAGACGATGTCCTGGTTGCGCGGGTTGATCAGCGTCCGCTCGCCGTCGCCGCCGCCGTAGGAGTTCCAGCGGCCGTCCTTGGCCCCGTAGGACCGGATGACGCCGTTGTCCTGCAGGCCGGCCACGATCCGCGTCGGGTCCTGCTCGCCGACGTCGAGGCCGTAGAGCTGGCTGAACGGCTG
>JAUJME010000251.1 GCA_030447005.1 Solirubrobacteraceae bacterium
CGGGCCGTGGACCAGCAGGCCGTTGCGCAGCGCCATGCCACCCAGGCGGAGCTTGCCTGTGCCCGCCGGCCCCTTGGCCTCGGGCCCGCTGGAGCCGCCCGCAGCCGGCTGGGTATCGTCGTCGTCGGAGACCGTCTCGCTCATGTCAGGAGCCTTTCGGGGAGTTCGTGGAAGAAGCGCGTCGCGAACGCGAGGTCGCGCAGGTCGATGCGCTCGTCGGCGGAGTGCACGAGCGGCCAGGTCTCATAGAGGGTCGAGTGGCGCATGGGGAAGAAGCCGTAGGCGACGCACTCCGGGAAGGCGGCGCGCCACCAGCGCGAGTCGGTGAACGCGGGCAGGACGCTCGGGACCGCCTCGGCGCCGGGGTCGTTCGCCCCCACCCAGCCGGCGATGGCGTCCATCAGCGGCGAGGCCACGGGCGAGCGGTTGCCGACCACCTGCTCGGTGAAGGCGACGTCGTAGTCCTCGCCGTCGAGCACCTCGCGCACCCGCGCCATCGCGGCCTCGGACTCCATCCCCGGCGGCGTGCGGCAGTCCACCCGCAGCTCGGCGTGGGCGGGGATGACGTTGATCTTCTCCGAGGCGCGGATGCGGGTCGGCACCATGGTCACGCCGAGCGTCGGCTCGACCATCGCGGCCAGCCGCGGCTCGATCGCGCGGATCGCGGCGACCGCCGCGTCGAGGTCCCCCGTGTCCTCGCCGAGCGCCTCGACGAGCGCCCGCGGGGCATCGGTGAGGTCGTAGCCCGGGCGCTTGGAGCCCAGCGCCTGGAGCGCCGGCGCGAGCTTGAGCAGCGCGTTGTCGCCCGTCCCGGGGATGGAGGCGTGACCGGCGACGCCGCGCGCGGTCACCGTGAAGCGGAAGGTCCCCTTCTCGGCGACGCTCACCCCGTAGAGCCGCCGCGGGCCGTAGGGCATCACCGCGCCGCCGCCCTCGTTGAGCAGGAAGTCGCAGCGGGCGGGCTCGGGATGCTCCTCGGTCAGCCACTTGGCGCCCAGGATCCCGCCCGCCTCCTCGTCGGAGACGCAGAAGAGCTTGAGCTCGCCGCGCGGAGGGCGCCAGCCCGAGCGCGCCAGCGCGGCGACCGCAACCGCCTCGGCGGCGGTCTGGTCCTTCATGTCGAGGGCGCCGCGGCCCCACAGGACACCGTCGTGGACCTCGCCGCCCCACGGGTCGTGGGTCCAGTCGCCCGCGTCGGCGAGCACGGTGTCGACGTGGGAGAGGTAGCCGAGCACCGGGCCGGCGCCCGGGTCGGCGCCGCGCAGCCGCGCCACCAGGTTCGGCCGGCCCGGCTCGGCGGCGTGCAGCTCGCACTCGAGGCCCGCGTCGGAGAGGTAGCCCGCGAGCCACTCGATCGCCGGGCGCTCGTCGCCGGGCGGGTTGACCGTGTTGAAGCGGATGAGGCGCGAGAGCACCTCGGCGCTCTCCCCCTGCAGCTCCTCCGTCGCGGCCGCCATGGACCAAAGGCTAGACCGCGAGCGCGAGCAGCCCCGCCAGCGCCCCTCCGACCAGCACCAGCGTGGGCGCCCGGCCCAGCGAGAGGGCGGCCGCGGCGGCGAGCGCGACGGCGTACTGCCACGGCGCGTCGATCGCGGCCGCCAGCGGCACCGCGGCGCCGAGGATGGCGCCGACCGCCGCGGGCCCCGCCCCGTCGAGGAAGGCGCGGGCGCGGGCGCTCGAGCGCAGGGCCTCGAAGCGCTCGCCGGCCAGCAGGACGATCGCGAAGGAGGGGAGGAAGGCCATCGCCGCGGCGAGCGCCGCGCCGCCCAGCCCGGCCGCGGCGTAGCCGACCGCGGCGACCGTCTGGGTCACCGGGCCCGGCGTGAGCTGGCCGTAGGCGACGGCGTCGAGGAACTCCGCGCGGGTCATCCACCCGTAGGCGCCGACCGCGTCGGCCTGCATCAGCGGGATGATCACGAAGCCGCCGCCGTAGGAGAGCGCGCCGACCTTGAAGGCCAGCCAGGCGACCGCGGGGAGCGCCGCCGCGTACGCCGCGGCGTTTCCCGGGCGCGGCGGCCGCCTGCGGATCGCCAGCTCGAGCAGCCCCGCCGCGAGAAGCACGAGCACGACGCCCGGTCCGGCGAGCACGGTCGCGGCGGCGCCGGCGACGAGGTAGCCCACCGACCGCGCGCCGCGCAGGCTGGTCCGCGCGAGCGCCACTCCCGCCTGCACGACGACCGCCACCACGGCGGCGCCCGCCCCCGCGCCGAGGGCGCCGATCCAGTCGGGCGGCCGGTCGGCGAGCGCGACCGCGCTGATCGCGATCAGCAGGACGAGCCCGGGCAGGATGAACGCCAGCCCGCCCGCCACCGCGCCGGCGGGCCCGCCGACCCTGCGCGCGCAGTAGATCGCGAGCTGCGTGGAGGCCGGGCCGGGGAGCAGGCCGCACGCGGCGTTGGCGTCCTCGAACTCTCGCGCCCCGATCCACCCCCGCCGCTCGACGCAGAGGTCGCGCAGCAGCGCGACGTGCGCGGGCGGCCCGCCGAAGCCGATCGCGCCGATGCGCGCCCACTCCCGCAGGACCGTCGTGACGGGGACGCGGGCCATACTCCGTCACATCATGGACAGCCTGTTCGACGCGGGCCCGACCGCGGGTGAAGACCCGCAACCGGCGCCCGCCCCGCCGGCCGGCGCGCCGCTCGCGGTCCGGATGCGCCCCGCCACGCTCGACGACTTCGTCGGCCAGGCGCACCTGCTCGCGCCGCGCTCGGCGCTGCGGGCGGCGATCGAGTCCGGCCACCCGCACTCGATGATCCTGTTCGGCCCGCCCGGCACCGGCAAGACCACCCTCGCCCGCATGGTCGCCCGCCACGCCGACGCCGCCTTCGAGGAGCTCTCCGCGGTGCAGGCGGGTGCCAAGGAGGTCCGCGCCCTGCTCGACCGCGCGCGGGAACGGCGCGCGGGCGGCGGCGACACCGTCTTCTTCCTCGACGAGATCCACCGCTTCAACAAGGCCCAGCAGGACGCGCTGCTGCCCGCGGTCGAGGACGGCCTGGTCACGCTGATCGGGGCGACGACCGAGAACCCGTACTTCGAGGTCAACAACGCGCTGCTCTCCCGCGCGCAGGTCTACGAGCTCCAGGCGCTCGAGGCCGGCGACGTCGAGGCCCTGCTGCGCCGCGCCCACGCCCGCGAGCTGCCCGCCGAGGTGGCGGTCGCCGACGACGCGTTCGCCTTCCTGGCCGCCCGCTCGGGCGGCGACGCGCGCTCCGCCCTCAACGCGCTCGAGCTCGCGGTCGAGACGGTCGGCCGGGCGGGCCGCGACACGGTCGAGCTGCCCGACGCCGAGGACGCCGCGCAGCGCAAGGCCGTCCTCTACGACAAGGCCGGCGACCAGCACTTCGACTACATCTCGGCCTGGATCAAGTCGACGCGGGGCTCGGACCCCGACGCCTCGCTCTACTACCTCGCCGCGATGCTCGAGGGCGGCGAGGACCCCCGCTACATCGTGCGGCGGATGATCGTCTTCGCCTCCGAGGACGTGGGCAACGCCGACCCACGGGCGCTCGAGGTGGCGGTGGCGGCGGCCGCCGCGGTCGAGCACGTCGGCCTCC
>JAUJME010000252.1 GCA_030447005.1 Solirubrobacteraceae bacterium
CCGCCGACGGGGAGGGCGGCCAGCTCATCGCCCGGCGCAAGGACCTCGAGGACGCGCCCATCCCGGCAGGCGCCTCCTCGGCCTGCTTCGGCCTGCTGCGCCTGGCCGCGCTCACCGGCGATCGCCGCTGGGAGGACGCCGCGATGGGCGTGATCCGGCTGCTGCACCGGGTGGCGCCGCAGCACCCGCAGGCCTTCGGCCACCTCCTGCAGGCGATGGCGTTCCACCTCGCGCCGCCCAAGGAGGTCGCGCTCGTCGGCGACGACGTCTCGCCGCTGCTGCGCGTGGTGCGCTCGGAGTTCCGCCCGCACACCGTGCTCGCCGGCGGCGCCCCCGGCGGCGTGCCGCTGCTCGAGGGCCGCGAGCCGGTCGAGGGCCGCGCCGCCGCCTACGTCTGCGAGCGGTTCGCGTGCCGGCGGCCCGTCACCGAGCCGGCCGAGCTCGCCGCGCTTCTGTGACGAATCCCTGACCAAACGGAGCGCGAGTTCCGTAGGGTCGGCAGCACCCATGAGCTCCCTCTTCCTCTTCCCCTCGGGGCGGCGGGCGAAGTTCGCCGTGTTCGCCGTCTTCTTCGTCGTCACCGCCGCCGTCGGCGGCCTGTTCTCGGCCAGGTTCGAGGACGCCCAGGAGAACGACACGGTCTCCTTCCTGCCGGGCGACACCGAGTCGGTGAAGTCGCTCGAGGCGGTCCAGCGCTACCCCGGCGGGGAGCTCGTCCCGGCCGTCATCGTCTACCAGCGCGACGGCGGGCTGACCGCCGCCGACCGCCGGCGCGTCGCCGCCGACCGCGCCTTCATCGACCGGCGGAAGTTCACCGCCACGCTGCCCTCGCAGCCGCCGACCTTCTCGCCGCGCGGCGACGCCGCGCTGCTCACGGTGCCCATCCGCGCCACCGGGAACGCCGACATCCTGCTCGGCACGGTCGGCGCGATCCGCGAGCGCGCGAGCGGGAGCTTCGACGGCCTCGAGGTCGACGTCACCGGCGCCGGCGGGTTCTCGGCCGACGCCGTCGAGATCTTCGACTCGATCAACGGGACGCTCCTCTACGCGGCCGCGGGCATCGTCCTGCTGCTGCTCATCGTCATCTACCGGTCGCCGATCTTCTGGACGATCCCCTTCTTCACCGTCCTGCTCGCCGAGGTCGCCTCCCGCGGCTTCGGCTACCTGATCGCCGAGGCCGGGGTGACGATCAACGGGCAGTCGGGCGGCATCCTGCCCGTGCTCGTCTTCGGCGCGGGCACGGACTACGCGCTCCTGCTCGTCTCGCGCTACCGCGAGGAGCTGCGCCGCCACGAGGACAAGCACGACGCCATGCGGATCGCGCTGCGCAGCGCCGGCCCGGCGATCCTGGCCTCCGGGCTGACGGTCATCGCCGCGCTGCTGACCCTCACGCTCGCGGAGGTCAACGGCACGGCCGGCCTCGGCCCGATCGGCGCGATGGGCGTCCTCATCGCGATGATCTCGATGCTCACCATGCTTCCCGCCGCGCTGACCATCTTCGGCCGGCGCGCGTTCTGGTCGCCGTTCTTCCACACGATCCCGCGGGTGGGCGACGCCGGCACCGACGCGACCCACGGCTTCTGGCGGCGGGTCGGCGACCGGGTCGCCGCGCGCCCGCGCGCGGTGTGGGTCGCCGGCTCGCTCGTGCTCGTCGCGCTCGCCCTCGGCAACCTCCGCATGGACACGGGCCTCACCAACGGCAACTCCTTCCGCGGCGAGGTCGAGTCCGTCCAGGGGCAGGAGAACCTCGCGAAGTCTTTCCCGGCCGGCGCGTCGGCGCCGACCAACGTCATCGTCCCCGACGCCGGCCGCGCGCCTGAGGTGGCGCGCGCGCTCGAGGGCGCCGAGGGGATCGTCGCCCAGGTCGGCCGGCCCCAGCCCGGGCCGCCGGGGGTCCGCTACGACGTCGTCCTCGCGCGCGATCCGTACTCCACACAGGCCTTCGAGCAGATCCCCGAGCTGCGGCGGATCGTCAAGCAGGCCGGCGGCGCCGGCACGCTCGTCGGCGGCGCGACGGCCGAGTCCTACGACTACCGCGAGGCGGCCAACCGCGACAACGTGGTGATCCTGCCGATCGCCCTCGCCGTCGTCTTCGTGATCCTGGCGATCCTGCTGCGAGCCCTGCTCGCGCCGTTCCTGCTCGTGCTCACGGTGATCCTCTCCTTCGCCGCGGCGCTCGGTACCGGGATCCTCGTCTCGGAGTACGTCTTCGACTTCCCGGGGATCGACCCGTCGCTGCCGCTGCTGACCTTCGTCTTCCTGGTCGCGCTGGGGATCGACTACAACATCTTCCTGATGGCCCGGGTACGCGAGGAGGCGCTGCGCTACGGCACCCGGCAGGGCACCCTGCGCGGCCTGGCGGTGACCGGGGCGGTGATCACGAGCGCCGGCATCGTGCTCGCCGGAACCTTCGGCGCGCTGGCCATCCTGCCGCTCGTCTTCCTCACCCAGATCGGCTTCATCATCGCCTTCGGGGTGCTGCTCGACACGCTGCTCGTGCGGTCGGTGATCGTGCCGGCACTGGCCTTCGACATCGGCCGCCGGATCTGGTGGCCGTCGAGGCTCGCGCGCAGCGACGGCGCCGGGGAGCTGCCGCCCGAGCCGGCCCTCGCCGAGCCGGCCGCCGGCGGCGAGCGCCGGGTGCACGCGTGAGCGCCCCGCCGTTCCGCGTCGCGCACCTCGACACGCTCGAGCGCGTGCCGGTCGAGGGCGACGAGTTCGCGCTGCAATGGTTGCCGGTCCGCGCGACGCTCGGGATCGAGGCGTTCGGGACGAACGCCTACGTCGCCGAGGAGGCCGGCCGCCACGTCGTCGAGCCGCACACCGAGGAGGGCTCGGACCACCAGGAGCTCTACTTCGTCGCCCGGGGCCGCGCGCGCTTCACGCTCGCCGGCGAGGAGGTCGACGCTCCCGCGGGCACGTACGTCTTCCTCCCCGACCCGGCCGTCCACCGCGAGGCGGTCGCCGTCGAGCCCGGCACGACGGTGCTCACCTTCGGCGCCCCGGAGGGGCGGCCGTACGAGCTCTCGGAGTGGGAGGGCCGGTTCCGGGCCGACAGCCTGCTCCGGACCGATCCCGCGGCGGCTCGCGCCCTGCTCGAGGAGAACGCCGCGAGCTTCCCCGACTCCGGGGGGACGCGCTACTCGCTGGCCTGCCTCGAGGCCCTGCACGGAGACGCCGACGCCGCGATCGACCATCTCGAGGCCGCGGTCCGACTGCGCCCGGCATGCGCGGAATGGGCGCGCGAGGACGAGGACTTCGCCGCCCTGCGGGGCGACGAGCGGTTCACCGCCCTGATCACAGGATCGACAGGTAGCGGTCGAGCTCCCAGGGCGTGACCTGCACCCGGTAGTCGTCCCACTCCTGGCGCTTGATCTCGACGTAGCGGTTGAAGATGTGCTCGCCGAGGGTGCGGAGCACGAGCTCTGACTCGGCGGTGATCTCGATCGCCTCGCCGAGCGTCTCGGGGAGCTGCTCGATCCCGAGCCGCCGGCGGTCGTCGGGCGACAGGTGGTAGAGGTTCTTCTCCATCGGCTCGGGCAGCTCGT
>JAUJME010000253.1:0-1633 GCA_030447005.1 Solirubrobacteraceae bacterium
AGTTCGGGACGATCAACCTCATCGTCCCGCCCGACCTCTACGAGCGCAGCCGCCTGACCGTCCGCTCCGAGCCGCTCGTCCTGGCCGAGGGGCGGCTCGAGAAGCTGCCGGTCGCGGCGGGGGCGATCAACGTCCTCGTCCACGCGATCCGCCCGCTCGAGCCGCCCGCCGGGGCGGGGGCCGAGGTGGTCGAGCTGGCCGCCCGGGCGCGCGCCGCGGCGGGCGCCGATGTCGAGGATCCTCCGGAGGTCGCGGACTTCCGCGGGGTCGCCCCGGCGGTCCAGAGCTTCGCCCAGGGGCGCCGCCGGTGAGCGGGTGCCAGCTCGCGGACACCGGCGTGTCCTCCTCGCCGCCGGAGCGGGTAGGGTCTCGCCCCGATGGCCACCCTCGGACTCGTCCTCTTCTTCGTCATCCTGGGCGTCGCGGTGCTGCTCGTCGCGTTGAGCGGCGGGCGAAAGCGCGAGGCCAAGCCGCGCAAGGCGTCCACGGAGCGGCGCACGACGCGGCTCACCTTCGGCGCCTTCGCGGTCGCCCTCGTGGCGCTCGGGATCGGCGTGCCGGCGGCGGTCATCGCCGCCGTCCAGGCCCGCGACTCGATCCCCGAGGCCAACATCTCCAACCTGACCGCGTCGGAGAAGCGCGGGCGCGAGCTCTTCGGCCAGCACTGCCGCGTCTGCCACATCCTCGAGGCGGGCGAGGGCGTCGCCGAGGTGGGCCCGAACCTCGACGAGCTGCGGCCGCCGGCCAGCCTGGTGCTCGACGCGATCGACGAGGGCCGCTCGCGCGGCAACGGCCAGATGGCCGCCGACCTCGTCGAGGGGCAGGACGCGCGCGACATCGCGGCCTTTGTCGCCAAGGCGGTCGGGCAGACGGGGCAGAACCAGCCGCAGGGCGCCGAGCAGGGCGGCGGCGGGGGTGGCGGGGGCTAGCCCCGCCGGTCCTCTCCCGCTACCATCGTCCGCTGATCCACGCCGAATCCCCGGAGGACCCGGGGAGCGGGGGAACCAGGTAGGTGGGGCGAATCGACCGGTCCGTCCGGTCGGAGCGCGACTCTTCACGCGCCAGCCCTTCAGCTAACCCCGCAGGCCGACCCGAAGAGGACCACTGGACACGATGCCGACCGCAGCGCCTGACCACGCTGTCTTCGATCACGAGACCGAAGCGCCCAAGGGCCGCCGCCGGCCTGCTCCGGATTGGGGCGGGGACGAGCTGTTCGACCATGTTCCCCGCCGGCGGTTCGCCCAATCCGCGGACGGCGCCCAGGCGCGCCGCCACTCCCACGAGCCCGCTGCCGCGACCGCGGCGCCCGCCCGGCCCGCCCCCGTCGAGGAGCTGATCGCCGCCCGGCGCGCCGAGTACGAGCCCCCTTCGGTGCCGCCCGGCGGCCGCCGCACGGTGACCATCACCGGCCGTCCCGGGCCGGCGTTCGCGCCGCGCACCCCGCGCCCGCGCAGCCCTCGCACCGTCGAGGAGCGGATCGGCTCGCGGCCGGACCGCATCGCCGCCTGGGCGTTCGCGCTCGGCGTTCTGCTGATCATCCTCGCGCTGCTCAGCTAGAGCTCGCGGTGCGGGCGTCGGCCGACCGGTCGTCCCGCCCGGGTTGACTGCGGCTGGTGAGGAAGACGGGTCGGAC
>JAUJME010000253.1:1733-3543 GCA_030447005.1 Solirubrobacteraceae bacterium
GCGAGCGCCGCAACGTCGGCCGGCACCCTGACGAGCGAGGCCCGACTCACCCCCTCGGGTCCGCGCCGCCCGACGCGGTAGCGCACCCGCACGCCGGCTACCCCGGGACGGGTCGTGGCTCCGCTCAGTTGCATCCCGGCCGCGTCGCCGGAGATCACCTGCGTGCGCTCCGTCGCGTTCCCGCAGCCGTAGCCGGTGCCCTGGTCGACCAGCACGATGTCCAGGCACAGGTCGTCCCGAGTGCTTCCGCGATGGCGCTGCCGGTACCCCACCAGCTCCCAGCGCCCGGCGCGCTCCAGCCGCCCCGTGCCGAGGACCACCTTCCCGCGCGTGATCTCGATCCCCTCCTCCGGCGCCGGCCCCGGCCCCTGTGCGAACAGCGAGGGGCGGCCGCCCACCACGCCGGTCATCACCGCCCCCGCCGACCCCGCCGCCAGGGCGGTGAAGGCGAGGCCCAGCCCCAGCGCGCGAGTCCGCGGAAGGCGGCGGCGGCCGCGACGGCCGGCGGCCTCGACCAGATCGTCGTGCAACTGCGGAAGGCGCATCACGGCCTCTCTCCTCTCAACTGGGCGCGCAGGCTCCTGAGCCCCCGGCTCACGCGCTGGCGGACGACCGCCTCCGAGCAGCGCAGCTCGCGCGCGATCTCCGCGTACTCGCGCTCCTCGAGCACCCGCGCCTCGACCGCCCAGCGCTGGTCGGCCGGCAGCTCCGCCAGCCGCTCGAGCACCCGGCCGTCGTGCTCGACGGCCGCCACGCGCTCGAGCGCCTCGTCGTCGAGCACGAGCGGCGGGAGCCCCAGCCGGCGCCTGGCCCGCCGCTCCACGCGACCGCGGCGGGCGCTCATCGCCAGCGTGTTGCGGGCGATCCCGAACAGCCAGGCGACCGCCGGAGCCGGGCCGGGCCGGAAGCGGTCGGAGGAGACGAGCGCTGCGGCGAAGGTCTCCGCCGCGAGGTCCGCGGCCAGCTCGGGGCTGCCCGTCCGCCGGAGGAAGAAGAGCAGGACCGCGTCCTCGTGGCGGGCGTAGAAGGCGCCGAAGGCGGCGGGCTCGCGGCGGGCGGCGGCGAGCAGCACCTCGTCGGGGCGGGGATCGGCCTCCATCACGACCCGTACCTTGCGCTTACCCACGGGTCTGTGACGCCGGTCGCGCCCTTGCACCCGGCGCGCGCCCCGCCTATCCTTATGCAAGGTAAGCGGCGTCCGCCGCCGGGCCGTTCTCCTTCCTCCCCGGAACTGGCTGGTACCCATGAAGACCCAGATGAGCCGTTTCCAGGTCCACGACGACCTCACCGCCCCGGAGGCCTCGCTTCCGGTGCTCAAGGCGGCCATGTCCGCCGGCGGGCAGCTCCCCAACTTCCTCGGGGTGCTCGCGGGCTCCCCGGCGGCGGTGCGCGCGTACGCGCGCTTCCGCTCCGAGCTGCGCCACGGCACCTTGGCGCTGACCACGCTCGAGCGGATCTCGCTCGCCGTGGCCGAGCACTACGGCTCCCAGCCCGGCATCGCGCTGCACCAGCGCACCGCGCGGCAGGCGGGCGTCGGGATCGACGAGGTCGCGCTCGCCCGCGAATGGGACTCGCGCGACACCCGCCACGCCGCGCTGCTGCGCTACCTGCGCGCGCTCGTCGAGCAGCGGGGCCGGGCGCCGATGCACCTCCACGAGGAGGCGCGGGAGGCCGGCTGGAGCGACGAGGAGCTCCTGGAGGCCATCGCCTTCGTCTCCTTGGAATCCTTCACGGCGCTCATCAACGTCGCCGGCGAGGTGCCGGTCGACGGCTCCGTCGAGGAGACCCGGCAGCTCCGCGCCGCCTGACC
>JAUJME010000254.1 GCA_030447005.1 Solirubrobacteraceae bacterium
CCGGGGATCCGCTTGCCGGTCCCGTCGCACCACGGGCACGGCACCTCGCTCGGCGAGCCGCCGAGGTTCGAGATCACCTGGCCCGTCCCGCGGCAGGCGGTGCAGGCGGGCGCCTCGTCGGCCGGGGTGGGTTCCGCGTCGCTCACGAGGGCGGGCACCCTAGTACACGCGCGTCAGCCCGCCGCGGGCGGGGGCGGCGGGATCGACGTCCGCCGGCGGTTGGTCTCCGAGAAGCCGACGGAGGGGTTGGCCGGGCGGTCGGAGGGCAGGTGGCGTCGCTGCGCGGGGGCGACCTCCCGGTCGGTGAGCGGGCGGTCGACGCCCAGCTCGGCGAAGGCGTCCTCGGCCTGCGACGCGTCGGCCACGCGGGCGAGCAGGCCGAAGACGGTCGGGGCGCCGAGCGGCGAGCGGGCGGCCAGCGCGGAGAGGAACTCGGGTCGGAAGGCGGCTTCGACGAGCTCCGCCTCGAGCGGCTGACCGAACACCAGGGCGAGGTTCGGGGTCCCCTCCCCCAGCATCGGCAGCGCCGAGCCCGAGCGCGACGTCCACAGCCACCCCTCGACGCCCTCCTCGGCCGGGATGACGGCCGAGCCGCTCATGCGGTGCAGGATCGCGAAGCGTCCCTCCTCGGCGTCGGCGGAGCGCCGGCCGCGGTCGACGGTCGCCACCGCGACCAGGCCGGCGAGGATCGTCAGCGGGGTGGCGAGCGTCGCGGGATGCTCGAAGGAGATCTCCGAGCCGGCGAGCCGGATGGAGCCGGGGCCGCCGTCCCCGCCCCCGAGCAGGCGCTTGCGCCACCCCTTGGCCACCTCGGCTTCGAGGCGCAGGACGATCTCCCGCGTGCGGGTGCGCTTCTCGGCGCGCTCGCCCGGGGGCGGGCTCGAGGGGGGCGGCGGGGTCGACACGGGCTAGGCCCCGCGCCGGGGATCGCGCGCCTCGGCGATGGGGACCGTGGGCAGGTGCTTATGGACGACGAAGTAGCGCCCGTGGTCGGCGACGACGTCCTCGACGTCGGGGACCTGATGGCCGGGGACGACGGCGAACCAGCGGGAGTCGCCACGGACCGCCTCGTACTCCTCCATGGACAGCGGCACCCGGTCGCGGCAGGCGTCTGTGCCGCACTCGCAGACGAACTCGAGCGCCTCGCCCGGCTCGGCGTACTGCTGGAGGTCGCCCTCGAGCCGCTCGTTGATCGCGCGGAAGTGGCTCTCGTTCTCCGCGATCCGGATGGCGCGGGGATCGGGCAGGGGAACCGTCATCGGGCCGCTGATACTAGGTCGTCGCCCCGCCGGTCGGCTCGACCCGGAGCGCCAGCAGCGCGATGTCGTCGCGCGGCGGCCCCTCCTGCGCCTCGACGGCCGCCTGCTCTACCGCCTCCACGACCGCATCGGCGCTCGCGCCGGCCATTCGCCTGAGAGTCTCGAGCAGGCGCGCCTCCCCGTACTCGGGGTCGCTCGTCCGCAGCTCGGTGACCCCGTCGGTGTAGAGGAGCATCAGGTCGCCGGCGTGCAGCCGGACGTCGACCTCTTCGAAGACGGGGTCCGCCACGCCGCCGACCAGCGTCCCGATCACGGGGACCCGCTCGACGGTCCCGCCCGCCCGCAGGATGAGCGGGGGCAGGTGGCCGCCGGTCGCGACGGTGACGAGGGCGGTCCCCGGCGACGGGCACACGCGCGCGTAGACGACCGTGCAGAAGCGGGTGGACTCCGCGTCGGCGAGCATCGCCCGGTTGAGCAGGTGCAGGTTGGCGGCCGGGCCGGCCGAGCCGAGCGCCGCGGTGCGCAGCGTGTGGCGCGCCAGCGAGGTGAGCGCCGCCGCCTCCGGGCCCTTGCCGGTCACGTCGCCGATCAGCGCGGTCCACACGCCGTCCTCGGACGGGAACACGTCGTAGAAGTCGCCGCCCACCTCGTTCTGGTCGCCCGCCGCCAGGTAGCGCGCCGCGACCTCCATCGCCGGGATCTCCGGCAGCGCGCGCGGCAGCAGGCCCGCCTGGAGCGTCCGCGCGATGTACGAGCGCTCCGTGTAGAGCTGGGCGTTGCGGATGTGCAGCGCGGCGCGGCCGGCCAGGCTCAGCGCGAGCGAGACGTCGTCGGCGCTGAACTCGCGGCCGGACTCCGCCATGGCGAAGGAGAGCGCGCCCATCACCCGGCCGGAGGTGCGCAGCGGGACCGACACGAGCGAGCGGACCTCGAGCCGGCGCAGGATCTCGAGGTGCTCGGCGTCGCGGGCGGTCGCTTCCAGGAGCTCGGGCCGGACGTCGCCGATGAACTGCATCTCCCCCGTGCGGATCACCGCGCCCGCGCCGGCCGGGTCGTCGAGCCGCGGCGGGTACCGATCGGCCAGGGCGCGCGCCCACTGCGTCCTCTCGGGGTCGGAGTGCGCGACGCCGAGCGTCCGCGGGCTCCCGTCGCGGCCCACGACGGTGATCGCGCACCAGTCGGAGATCGCGGGGACCGCGATCTCCGCCACCTGCTGGAGCACGGTCGTCTCGTTCATCGACGCGCCCATCCGGCGGCCCGCCTCGGCGAGGAACTCCGTGCGCCGGCGCGCGGCCTCGGCGGCGGCACGGGCGCTCTCGGCGCGGATCTGCGCGGCCTCGGCGTGGGCGCGGGCGGTCACCGCCTCCTTGAGCAGACGCACCTGCTCGGCCTCGGCGTGGTGCTGGGCGGTCACCTCGATGACGGCGGCGGCCACGCCGACCGTCTCGCCGCCCGAGTCCACGACGGGGTAATAGGAGGCCAGCCAGTTGCGGACCTTGCCCGGCGCGGCCGGGGTCTCGCCGGTGACGTCGACGTTGGCCATGACCTCGCCCTGCTCGATGATGCGGCGGAACAACCGCTCGAGATCCTCGCCCAGCACGCCGAGCAGCTCGGGCATCCGCTTGCCGAGATGAGCCTCGACGGGGAACCCGTTGATCGCCGCGAGGGCCTCGTTGACGCGGCGGTAGCGCAGCTCGCGGTCCCAGAACGCCAGGCCGATCGGCGCATGCATGAACATCGCGTCGAGGAGGGCGTGCTGGGGATCGGACGGAGCGGGCGGCGCCGGCGCTTCCATGGGCGGCCCAGGGTAGTGCCGTGCCGTGCCGCGGCGGCCGTGGCCGGGTGCGGTGCTAGTGGCGCAGGGTGCGGTGATCCCAGGAGCGCTCGATGAGGTCGCAGAGGAGCTCTGCGACGTCCCCGTCGCGCGCGCCGTCGATCCGGCGCACGTGCGCGGCCAGGTCGAGGGCGCCGCGGCTCGCGGCCTCGAGCGAGGGCGGCCTGATCCCCTGGACCTGCGGCCCGGCGGGCGCCGCGCCGCGCACGTCCCACAACACGACATCCACGATGGTGTCGCCGTCCCGCAGACGGCCGACGTAGATCCGAGCCATTGTCCTTCGGTCCTTTGCGTTTCCCTCCGCCGCGAGCTGGTCTCTCCGGCCGAAGTGGTCGTTTGCGCTGCTCTGGGCCACTTAACGGGTCGGGCGGGACGGTTCCGCCGAGCCGCTTGACTTCTGGTCCTGATACCCAAGGGGGGCTTCGGTGGTCCACGCCCAC
>JAUJME010000255.1 GCA_030447005.1 Solirubrobacteraceae bacterium
GACAGGTCGTCCGGGCCGTCCTGGCCGAAGATGGTGTCGCTGCCGGCAGCGCCCTGGACGGTGTCGAAGCCGGCGCCGCCGAGCACGCAGTCCTCGCCCTGCAGCGCGCTGACCGTGTCGTCGCTGCCCGAACCGAAGATGCGATCGTTCTGCGGGGTGCCGTTGACGTTGCCTCCCTGCGGCGGGGCCTGGATCGCCTGGCCGCCGTTGTCGGGGCACGCCTCGGCCTGCTGGGCGGCCGCCGGCGGACCGGCGAACGCCGCCGCCGCTACGAGGCCGGCCGTCGTGGCCAGGATGGTGATCTTGCGCATAACTCCTCCTTGTGGATCGACGCCGCCGCCGTACCCCGGCGACCGGCCGCCCGGCGGGGCGACCGTCCGCCAGGTGACGGCGTCAGTCCGTCTGGGCCTGCCGCGCCGCCTTGCCCGTGACGCCGAAGACCTGCGTGTAGGTCGCGCCGCCGGCGTCGTCGGAGTCGGGGACGCCGGCGATCGCACCCACGCCCATCTCGGTGAACCCCTTCGAGAGGATGTTCGCGCGGTGGGTGGGGCTGTCGAGCCAGTTGCGCATCATCACCGCCGGGGTGGCCTGCCCGCCGGGGGCCGCGCCGATGTTCTCGCCGAGCAGCCAGCTGCGATCCTCGGGGATGTAGCCCGTCCGGCGCACCGCCCGCTGGACGTCGCCGCCGTCGGGACCCTGGTGGGAGAAGTAGTCCTGCTCGACCATGTCGTTCGAGCGGGTGGCGGCGGCGCGTGCGAGTTGCTCGTCGAATCCGAGCTCGGGCAGGCCCTCCTTCCGGCGCACCGCGTTGGTGAGGCAGCGGATCGCCATCTCGGCCTCTCGGAGGTTCGCCTCCGTCGTCCGGTCCCGCGCGCCGTCGCAGCTCTCGTCGCCCGGAACCTCCGGGCGACCGCCGCTTTTGGGGGCAGGCTCGCGCGAGCCGTCCGGGCTCGCCTCCGACGAGCGGCCGATCTCGACCGTGACCGTGCGTGTCTCCTCCGCCCGAGGCGTCGCGCCGCAGCCGCTTGCCAGAGCCGCGATCGCGGCCGGGACCGCCCATCCCAGGCGACCGACCGCCCGCCGCGCTCGCGAGGGAGTGCACGAGGCGGCGTCGTCGGCGGTCGGTCGTGGCGCCGGCACCCGCGAAACGGGGGATCGCGGGAACCCGGAGGTCGACGATGGCCGGCGGGCGACATCGTCGCCGGCGCCATGAGGGGGATCTGCCCCCGCGCCGCCGCGCCGCTCGGCGCCTCCGTCACCCTGCAGACGCCTCATCGTCCGGCGAGGGTGACGTCCGTGCGACGGCGCTGCCCGTCGCGGATGTACTCGAGCCGAATCTCGTCGCCGGAGGCGCGGCGGCGCAGGGCGGCGATGACGTCCTCGACGATCGCGACGTCCCGGCCGTCGATCTCCACGATGACGTCACCGGGGCGCAGGCCGGCCCTCGCCGCCGGGCTGGAGGCGGTCACCGCCTCGATGAGCCCGCCGGCAGCGGAGTCGAGCCCGATCTGGCGGGCGATCGGCTCCGTCAGGGGGCGGAGCCGGACCCCGAGGAACGCGTTGTCGGCGTCGCCGTCGTCGAGGAGCTGCTCCACGATGCCGGTCACCGTCGGGGCCGGGATGGCGAACCCCAGTGCGACCGCTCGGGCCTGCGGAGGGATGTAGGCGACGTTGATGCCGATGACCCGGCCGTCCGGCCCGACGAGCGCCCCGCCCGAGTTGCCGGGGGAGATCGCGGCATCGGTCTGGATCAGGCCGACGAGGGCGGGCTCCTGGCCGCCGGACGGGATGGCGCGATCGATGCCCGAGACGACACCGGCGGTGACGCTGCCCTCGAAGCCGAGTGGGTTCCCGATCGCCACCGCGAGCGACCCGACCGCCGGCAGGCGCTCCGCGAAGCGGGCCGGGGGAAGATCCTCGCGCTCGACCGTCAGGACGGCCAGATCGGTCTGCGGATCGGTCGCCCTCACGCGCGCGGCCAGTCGCTGCCCGCCGGCGAGCACGACGGCAACCGCCTCGGCGCCCTCGACCACATGGTCGTTCGTGATGATGGTGCCGGGCGCGTAGACCACGCCGCTGCCCTCTCCGGCCCCCTGTCCGCCTTCGACGAGGACCGCGACGACGGAGGGCTCCAGCGCTCGGGTGATGGCGGGCACCGCCGCCAGACCCTCGAGCCGCGGGGGCGGGCGACGCTCCGTCTCGGAGGCGACCTGATCGCCTCCGCAGGCGGCGACCGTGAGGCCCCCGAGGAACGTGACGAGCCAGCGCCGGCGGAGTGAGGCCATGCGGCAGCACTGGCCCCCGGCCAGCCGTCGTTACGGGGACGCGTCATTGCGAGGACGCTTGGCGAGCCGCGATGACGCCGTCGCGTGGCTCGGCGTCGCACCCGGGCACTGTGAGGGGAGATGGGCCCTGGTCCGCCTCCCATCCTGCGAAGCCGCATGCCGCCACCCCGCTCCGCCCAGCGGGGCGCGCGGGCTCGCCGCGAGGCGGCCGACCGCGCGCTCGTGGCACGGGCACAGCGTGACGGCACGCCCGCGGCCCGGGCCGCCGCGGTGGAGGCGCTGCTGCCGCTCGCCCGCTCGCTCGCCCGCCGCTATCACCGCGGCGAGGAGCCGCTCGACGATCTCGTCCAGGTCGCGAGCTTCGGCCTCCTGAAGGCCATCGATCGCTTCGACCTCGAGCGGGGGACGTCCTTCGCTTCCTTCGCCGTCCCGACCATCGTGGGCGAGCTGCGCCGTCACTTCCGCGACAAGGGGTGGACGATTCGCGTTCCCCGCCGGATGCAGGAGCTCGCGCTCAAGGTGGTGCGCGAGGACGAGGTGGCGGCAGCTCGGCTCGGGCGACCGCCGACCGCGGCTGAGCTCGCGGCCCGGATCGGCGTCTCGGTCGAGGAGGTCGTCGAGGCGCGCGAGGCCTTCCATGCCATGCGGCCTGCCTCCCTCGACCGGCCTGTCGCGGGCGACCAGGACGGCGCCGGCGACACGGTGGTCGACCAGCTCGGAGGGCCCGACCGCGGCTACGAGCGGGTCGACGACGTCATCGCGGTCCGAGCGCTCATGCGGTCCCTGTCGGCGCGCCAGCGCCTCTGCGTGGAGCTGCGCTTCCGCGACGATCTCACGCAGGCCGAGATCGCCGCGGTGGTGGGCGTCTCCCAGATGCACGTCTCGCGCATCCTGCACCGGGCGATGGAGTCGCTCCGCGCGAGGGCGGAGGCCGACCCCCCCGCCCTAGAGGAGCAGCTCGAGGACCGTCGCGACGACCACGATCACCAGGGCGATCGAGGCGACGACGCGGAGCCGGGCGCCGCGAAGGCGGCCACCTGAGCGGGCGGGCGGGGTGCGGGTTCCTGCGGCATGGTCGCCCCATGCCCGCAGGCGCTGCCGGTTGGCGGCCGGCCGTCAGCCGCAGGACGGCTGACGGCCGATGTGCGCCGCGTCAGGACCGCAGGAACGGCTTGACGATCTCGAGGACCTCTTCCTTGGTCAGCGGCTCGTCGAAGCTCTCGGTCACCTGCTTGGCCTCGACCGTCG
>JAUJME010000256.1 GCA_030447005.1 Solirubrobacteraceae bacterium
GTCCCTACGGGCGACCGAGGGACGAGCCAAGAGCCTCCGATCCGGGGGCTCTTCTCGTTTCAGCGCCGGCGACGTGCGACGACCCAACCACGGGCGAAGCGGCCGCGGACTCAGTCCGGTCGGTCGTACCCCGGGCGCGCGAGCGCGAGCTTGCGCCGGACGTGCTCGCGGAGCACCCGGGCAACCGCCGGCAGGTCGGCGTCGTGATCGCCCGCTCTGATCTCGGCGGCGAGCAGGCGTCGAAGCGCGTCGACGTCGTCCGCCGAGCCGGCCTTCACCAGCGGGGCCAGCGCGGCCGCGTCGGCGGCGGCGTGCGCCGGTCCGGCCTCGAGCTCGCGCGCGGCGATCGACAACGCCTGCGCGGCGACGAGCGCCTGGAACCGCGCTCCGCCCTCCAGCGTGGGTGCGTGGTCGTCGGTGAGCCACTGACAGACGGCGGAGAGGAGCTCGACGGCGGTCGGACGGTCGCCCGTCACGGCGCGTCCTCCAGGAGGGCGAGCATGTCCCACTCCGCTTCCGCGACCCGCCGCGCCACCACCGTGCGCTCGAGCGACGCGTGCGCGCCCTCGCGCCGGAGGGCGGCCTGGCGGGCGCAGTAGGCGGCCCACTGCGCCTGGGCGAGCATGGCCCACCAGTGCAGGCGCTCGGGCTCGATCGCCTCGCCGAGGCTCTCGAGCAGGTCGGCGATCGCCCCGATGCCCGCGACCGTCTGGGCGTCGGCGCCGAAGCGCCACGGGCGTGCGCACACCCACGCCACGTCCTCGGCCGGGTCGCCCAGGTGCCAGAACTCCCAGTCGATCACGGCGCGCAGCCCGTCCTCGGCGACGATGAAGTTGCCGAGGCGGAAGTCGCCGTGGACGACCCTGGCGCGCATCGGGGGCGGGCGGTGCAGGTCAAGCCAGCGCAGGCCGAGCTCGAGCGCCGGAAGCGCCTCGCCGGCGGCGTCGACCTGGGCGTGGACCGCGGCGACGGCCGCCGCCGCGGGATCCTCGGGCGGCTCGGCGAGGTGCGCGAGCGGCGTGACGTCGACGGTGCGCAGGGCGCCCAGCGCCGCGCCGAGCTGACCGGCGAGCCGGCGGCGTGCGCCGGCCAGCGCCGTCTCGCGCATCACGCGCCGCGGGATCGTCTCGCCGTCGACCCAGGACATGAGCATCCCTGCCGTCGTGAACCGGCCGCCCGCCGGCTCGCCGGCCAGCGGCCGGGGCACCGGAACGCCGGCGTCGAACGCGGCGCGCTGGACGAGGAACTCCGCCTCGCGCGAGGTCTGCGGGGTCTCGCCCGGCGGGTCGCGCCGCAGGACCCACGTCGGCCGGTCCGAGCCCGAGGCGATGAGCGCCCACAGCTCGCGCGACGCGCCGCCCGGTATGGGCGTGGCACGCAGGTCGTCGCCGGGGTCGGGCTCGCCGGCGTCCACGAGGGCCTCGCGCAGCGCCGGCAGGTCGAGCTGCGCCTCAGGCAAACCGCGCGAGCTCCCGACGCGCGATGGCCACCTTGTGGACCTCGTCGGGCCCGTCGCCGAAGCGCAGTGCGCGCGCGCTGCGCCAGAACGAGGCCAGCGGCGTGTCCTCGGAGAGCCCGAGGGCGCCGTGGACCTGGATCGCCCGATCGACGACGTCCTGCAGCATCGCCGCGACCTGGACCTTGATCTGGGCGATCTGCTGCCGCGCGGCCTTCTTGCCGACCGTGTCGATCGTCCACGCCGCATGCAGGACGGACAGCCGAGCGGTGTCGATCTCGATCCGCGACCGGGCGACCCAGTCCTGCACCATCTGCTTGTCGGCCAGCGCCTCGCCTCGGGTCTCGCGCGCCTGCGCGCGACGGCACATGAGCTCGAAGGCACGCTCGGCGGCGCCGACGGCACGCATGCAGTGGTGGATCCTGCCCGGCCCCAGGCGCGCCTGGGCCACCGCGAAGCCCTCGCCGCGACCGCCGAGCAGGTTCTCCCTGGGCGTCCGGACGCCGTCGAAGCGCAGCTCTGCGTGTCCGTAGCCGGCGGCGTGACCCATGAGCGGCAGGGCACGCACGAGCTCGAAGCCGTCGGCGTCGGTCGGCACGACCAGCATGCTGGCGCGGGCGTGCGGCGCGGCGTCCGGGTCGGTCACGGCCATGACGATCGCCCAGGCGGCGCCCATGGCGCCGGAGATCCACCACTTGTGGCCGTCGAGCACCCAGTGGTCGCCGTCCAGGCGCGCGGTCGTGAAGATGTTCGTCGGATCCGAGCTGGCCGCCTCGGGCTCGGTCAGCGCGAAGCAGGACCTGACGTCGTCTTCGAGCAGCGGCCGGGCGAAGCGCTCGATGTGCTGCGGCGAGCCGTACTCGAGCAGCACCTCGGCGTTTCCCGTGTCCGGGAACGAGCAGTTGAAGACCGCCGGCCCGACATACAGGGCGCGGCCCATCTCCTCGCAGAGCACGCCGTACTCGACGTTGGTCAGCCCCGGCCCGTCGTGGTGGTTGGCCAGCCACAGGTTCCAGAGCCCGGCATCCCGCGCGCGTGCGCGCAGCTCGCGGACGGCGGCCGGGTAGGCGACCCCGGGGCCGACCTCGTCGTCGATCGCCTGCGCGAGCTCGGCCTCGCGCGGCATGACGTGGTCGGCCATGAACGCCCGCAGCTCCTCCCGCAGGCCGAGGACGCGGTCGGAGAGGGCGAAGTCCATCAGCGGCGGGCCAGGAAGGACTCGATCGCCGCGTTCACCGGCTCGGGGTCGGTGAGGTTGGCGGCGTGGCCTGCGCCCTCGATCGCGACGAACTCGCCGGCGGGCAGCGCCTCGGCGAACTCGCGCGCGGTCGCGACGTCGATCGCGAGGTCCTGGTCCCCGTGGACGACGAGGGCCGGCATGGTCAGCTCGGAGACGCGCGGGCTCAGGTCCTCGCGTCCCACGAGCGTCGCGTAGACCTGCCGGACCCTGTCCTCGGGCATCGACCGCCAGCGCTCCTGCCAGTGCGCGGCGCCCTCGTAGCCGGGGCCGAGGATGATGGCCGCGACCGTGTCGAGCACCTCCTGCGGCGGCCCACCCGGCGCGGTCCACGCCTCCAGCAGCTGGTCGTAGCCGGCGCGCTTCTCCGGGTCCTCGACCCCCGGCTGCGTGTCCAGCAGCACGAGCGCGCTCACCCGGTCGGGGGCGGCGAGCGCCGCTCGCAGCGACAGATAGCCGCCCTGCGACATGCCGGCGAGCACCGCGCGCTCCACGCCCAGATGGTCCAGCAGCCCGAGGAGGTCGTTGGCCGAGTCCCAGTACGTGAAGGCGTCGTCCGTGCTCTCGGTCTGCCCATGGCCGCGCTCGTCCCACCGGATGCACCGCCGGCGGCCCTCGAACGCGCGCACCTGCGGGTCGAACATCGTGTGGTCCATGAACAGGCCGTGCGAGAAGACGATCACGTCCTCGTCTCCGCCCGTGTCCTCGTAGAACAGGCGCTGGCCGTTGACGTCAGCGTGCGGCATGCGACACAACCTCCTCGTCGTAGAGCGCGGCGGCCCGCAGGCCGGCTGCGACGGTAGAGCATGGCCGGTGGTCGAGGAA
>JAUJME010000257.1 GCA_030447005.1 Solirubrobacteraceae bacterium
GCGATCTTCCCCGGCTACGTCAAGGAGCTGCGCTACGCGGGCTTCGTGCGCAAGGAGCTCGACGCGGCGCTCGAGAAGCGCGCCGCGGCCCGCCACGAGCCCGTCGAGCGCTATGCCAACACGGAGCACATCGACGTCCCCGAGGACCACTCCGACGTCGAGGTGGCCGAGACCTTCCTGCACCACCGTGTGCTCCTGCTGCCGGTGGTCGACGCGGAGCGCCGCGTGGTCGGCGTGATCACGCGTGGAGCCTTCTTCCGGGTGCTGGCCGAACGGTTTCTGGCGCTGTGAGATCGAGGCCGTGGCGGTGGGCGACCGCCGCCGCCTCGGTCCGGGTGCGGGCGTCGAGCTTGGCGAGGATCCGCGAGACGTGGACGCTCGCCGTCTTCTCGGCCATGTAGAGCTCGGCGCCGATCTCGCGGTTGGTGGCGCCGCGCGCCAGCAGCGCGAGCACCTGGTGCTCGCGCGGGGTGAGGCCGAAGGGGAGCTCGGCGTGCGGCTCGCCGGCGGCGGGCTCGGTCTGAGGGCCGGAGCCCTCCGCCGCCCGCGGCGCGAGCGGGAGCCGCGCGCGGGCGATCAGCCCGTCGAGCTCGCCGAGCAGCCAGGTGGCGCCGAGCGCCGCGGCCGTCTCGCGGGCCGGGCCCGCGACGGCGCCCGCCGCCTCGCGGTCGGCGCGCGCCACGTGGGCCTCGGCCTCGCGCCAGCGCATGACGGCGGCGGGATAGGGGCGGTCGAGCGCCTCCCACGCGGCCGCGGCCGCCGCGGCCGCCGCAGGGTCCCCGGCGCCGGCGACTCGCGTGGCGTCGGCCCGTGCCGTGGCGAGCATCGCGCGCTCGACGGGCTGGCCGGCCGCCGTCGCCGCCTCGACGCGCTCGAGCAGCCGCGCGGCGCGCTCCTCGGCCTCCGCGACCGCCGCGACGTCGCCCAGGTCGCGCGCGAGGGCCGCCGCGTCGCCCTCGACCGCGACGCCGGCGACCGCCACCTGGGCGAGGCGCAGCCCGTCGTCGGAGCAGTACTCGATGCAGTCGAGCGCGGCATCTACCGCAGCGCGCGCGGCCGGGACGTCGCCGGCGCGGCGCTCGAGCTCGGCGGTCAGCGCGCCGAACGGACCGTGGAACTGGGACTCCCCCGAGCCCTCGACGGCGGGGGCGATCGCGAGGAGCCGCTCGCGCGCGCGCGCCTCCTCCCCGCGCCCGAGATCGAGCTGCGCGAGGCGCAGCCCGGCGTGGACGGCCGTGCTCCCGGTGAGCCGCTCGAAGGCGGGCAGCCGCGCGGCGGCGGTCCGCCAGTCGCCGCGCTCGATCGCCACCTCGGCGACCAGCACCGAGAGCCACCCGGCGCCGCTGCGCGACATGCCGTCGTGAGCGAGGCCCTGCTCGGCGACGGCGAGCGCCTCGGCGTCGCGCCCGAGGACGAAGAGCGTGTCGGCCAGGTTCGCATAGGCCTCGGCGATGTCGCTCGGGGGGTGCCCGTCCTGCACCATCTCGGTGACCGCCTCCAGGGCGGCGATCCCCTCCTCCGGCTCGCCGCTCGTGGCCAGTGAGACGCCGAGCGCGTTGAGCGCGCGGCTCTCGGCGATCGGATCCTCGACCTCCCTTGCCGCGCGCAGCGCCTCGCGCGAGACGCGGACCGCCTCGCCGTAGCGGCCCTGGAGCATCCGGATCTTCCCCTCGAGGCTGAGCAGCCGCGCGCGCTCGGCGCAGGGCCGGTCGGCGGGGAGCAGCTCGAGGCCCTTCCGGATCGTCTCCAGGGCGACGTCCGCATGGCCCGACCGCCGTTGCCCGCGGGCGAGGCGCTCGAGCAGCGTCGCCGCGCGCCGCGGCTCGGCGTGGGGGTCGATCTCGCGCAGGGCGGCGGTCGCGCGCGCCTCCGGGCGGGCGGACTCGCCCTGCCCGTCGGCGGCGCGGGCGGCGCGCGAGAGCAGCTCGACGCGGTCGGCGCCCGCCAGGCGCTCGGCGTCGGGCACGGCCGGCCAGAGCTCGAGCGCGCGCTCGAGGAGCGCGAGCGCCTCCCCGTGGGCGTGGACGCGCTCGGCGGCCTCCGCCGCGCGCACGGAGGCGGCCAGCGCGCCCGGCCGGTCGCCCGCCGCGAAGTGGTGGTGGGCGGCCGCGGCCGTCAGGTGAGCGCCGTTGCCCTCGGCCGCCAGCCGGCGCTCGAAGGCGGCGGCCAGCGCCCGGTGGAGCTCGGCGTGCTCGCCCGGGAGCAGGTCGTCGTGGACGACCTCGCGCAGGAGCGCGTGGCGGAACGCGTAGTTGCCCTCCTCGTCGGCGGTGAGGATGTGCCCGGCGGCAGCCTCGCGCAGCGCCGCGCGCAGCTCGCCCGGCTCGAGCCCGCTCGCCTCGGCGAGCATGGCGTGGTCGAGCCGCTGCGCGGCGGCGAGCAGCCGCAGGACCTCCTGCGCGGGCTCGCCCAGCCGCTCGACGCGGACCATCAGCGCGTCGCGCAGCGTCGCGGGCGCCGGGCCGCGGCCGTCGAGGCCGGCGGCGAGGAGCTCCTCGGTGAAGAGCGGGTTGCCGCCGCCACGGGTCCACAGCCGCTCGGCCAGCGCCCGCTCGGGCGGGGCCCCGAGGATGTCGGCGAGCTGGCCCTCGAACTCGGGGCGGCTGAGCGGGGTGAGCTCGATCCGCGCGGCGCGCGCGTCGCGCTCCATCTCGGCGAGCAGCGGGCGCAGCGGGTGGCGGCGGTGGAGCTCGTCGGAGCGGTAGCTCGCGACGACGAGCACCCGCTCGTCGCACAGCATGCGGCCGAGGAAGGCGAGGAACGCGCGGGTGGAGCGGTCCGCCCAGTGGAGATCCTCGATCGCGAGGACGAGGCCGTCCTCGCGGCCGAGCAGCTCGAGCAGCGAGAGCAGCGCCTCGAAGAGCTGGCCCTGCGCGCGCTCGCCGCCCTCCGGCGCGGACGTTCCCCCCATGCCGGGCAGCAGCCGCGCGAGCGCCTCGCGGTCGGCCGCGGCGAGCGCGCCGAGCACGGGGTCCCGGGCGCGGGCGAGCGGTCGCAGCGCGGCGACGATCGGCGCGTAGGGGAGCTCGCCCTCGCCGAGCTCGACGCAATCGCCCGACAGCACGTTGGCGCCGCGGGCGCGCGCCCGCGCGACGAGCTCGCTCAGCAGCCGCGTCTTGCCGACGCCCGACTCACCCGCGACGAAGGCCAGCGAAGCCCGGCCGGCGGAGGCGTCGGACAGCGCGGCCTCGAGCTCCGCGAGCTCCGCCTGGCGGCCGATCAGGCGCGTGCTGGTGACCCGGGTGCTCATGACGCCAGTATCGCGCTCGAGCGCGCCACGCCCGCCGGCGCCCGAAGGCGCCGGCGAGGCGGGCGACGGGGCCCGGACCGGAGGGGAGGGAGTCGCGGGCGGGACGACGGCGAGCGGCGTCCGCGGCGTAGGCGCGGGCCAGGTGGATGCTGAGATCGGAATGCATGAGGGGCTCCTCGGGAGTCGGCTGGACACTGGAGCCAGCTTGCTCCTGAGACGCCCCCCTTACATCGGGCGTTCGGTGCCGGTCGCGGGGCG
>JAUJME010000258.1 GCA_030447005.1 Solirubrobacteraceae bacterium
GGGCGCCGCGCTGATCGACCGGCTGGGCGCGCCGTAGGAGGCGCTCGGCTCGGGCGCTCGCCCGCTCCCCGCGGGCGTGCTTGACTCCTCGTCGTGCGGAGGCCGGCCTGGTGGGGATCGACGGTCGCGGCGATCATGGCGCTCGCCGTGGCCTCCGGCGGCGCGGCGAGCGCGAGCGCCGCCTCCGCCACGTTCCGCCCGGTCGCCGACACCCACGCGTCCGCCGCGCGGCCGGCGGAGAACTTCGGGGAGGCCGGCACGATGGCGGTCGCCCGCCGGCCGGCCGCGAACGCCTACCTCCGCTTCCGGGTCGCCGGCCTCGACGGGCCCGTCGTCGCCGCGCGGCTGAGGCTCCGCTCCCTGCGCCGCGCCACGCCCCGGATCCTCGTCCGGCGGCTGCGGGCGAGCCCGACGGGCCCCTGGAGCGAGCGGTCCGTCACCTGGCGCCGCGCGCCCGCGCTCGGCGAGGTGGCCGGCGCGCCCGCGTCGAGCCGGCGGTCGGCGTGGACCGTGGTGGACGTCTCGGGGCTCGTCACCGGAGCGGGGATCGTCGAGCTCGGGCTGAGCGCGCAGCGCGGGGCGGGCACCGTCTTCGCGACCCGGGAGCGCGGCAGGCTCTCGCCGCGGCTCGTGGTGATGACGAACCCCTTCGCGCCGGCGCCGTTGGCGCCCCCCGGCCTCGGGTCCCCCACGGCTTCGGCTCCGGCGTCCGGCCCCGCGCCTGCGTCGGCCCCCACCGAGGCTCCCGCGCCGACGCCCACGCCCACGCCGAGCGCGACGCCCACGCCCGCCCCCACCGCGACACCGGCGCCAACCCCCGCGTCCCCGGCCCGCACGCACCTCGCCGGGGCGCACGTCCACGCGCTGTGGTCGAGCATGACGGTCGCCGAGATCGACCGCGAGCTCGACGCGGCGAAGGCCGGTGGAATGGACACGGTCCGCGTCGACCTGGGGTGGTCGGCCCTCGAGATCGCCGGCAAGGGCCAGTTCAACCAGGCCTACGTCGACAAGGCCGACACGTTCTTCGCCCACGCGCAGGCCCGTGGCCTGAAGGTGATCACGGTCTTCTGGACGACTCCCTGCTGGGCCTCCTCGGCCCCCAGCGACGTCAAGCAGGACTGCGCGGGCGCCTGGTGGGAGCGCGGCGTCGAGCGGTATCCGCCCGCGAGACCGGCCGACTTCGCCGACGCCGCCGCCTGGGTGGCGCGGCGGTGGGGCGGCCAGATGCACGCGCTCGAGGTCTGGAACGAGCCGAACCACACCCAGTTCCTCAAGGGCCCCGATCCCGCGGCGTCGTACGCGGGCATGCTCAAGGCCGCCTACCCCAGCCTCAAGGCCGCCCGGCCGGGGCTCATCGTGCTCGGCGGGTCGCTCGTCTACTCCGACGGCGACTTCCTCCGCGACCTCTACGACCGGCTCGGCATCAAGGGCAGCCATGACGGCATCGCCTACCACCCGTACAGCGAGGGCCGTGACCCCGACGACGTCACCGCGCCCGTCGAGCGGAAGTACTCCTACCGGCTCGGCACGGAGTGGATGCGGGAGATCATGGTCGCCCACGGCGAGTCGGCGCTCGGCCTCTGGATCACCGAGACCGGCTTCCCGACGTGCACGGCCGGCGCCCACGCGTGGTGCGTCTCGCCGGAGAAGCAGGCCGAGTACACGGTCGACAACCACCGCATCGCGCGCGAGTGGCCGTTCGTGAAGGCCGTGATCACCTACAACCTCCGCAACAAGGGCACCAACCCCGGCTCGTTCGAGGAGCAGATGGGGCTGCTCCGCAGGGACCTCACACCGAAGCCGGCCTACGACGCGCTGCGGGCGGAGCTCGGCCGCTGAGCGCCCCGGCCCTACCGCTCGCCGGCCGGTCCCACGAGCCCCGTGTCGAAGGCGCGGCCGACGTCGGGCCGGCGGCGGAGGATCCCGAACTCGACGTCCCAGCGCGCCCAGGCGTCGAGCCGGTCGCGCTCGAGCAGGCCGTAGGCCGGGACGCCGGCGGTGAAGGCGGGGGCGACCGTGTCGAGCTGGGCGGCGAGGGCCGCCCGGTCGAGCCCCGGCTCGCGGCCGGCCATCACCGAGACCGCGGACTCCGGGTCGACCTGGGTCTCCACGTAGCCGCGCTGCAGCGCGCGGATCACGGCCTCGATCTCGTCGCGGCGGTCCTCGAGCGTCTCGCGCGTCACGCACAGGACGAGCTCGGGATAGGCCGGGGCGCCGAAGTCGTCGACGCGGAACTCGCGGATCCCCGGGCGCCTGGCGCGCGCCGCGACGCCCTCGACGTTCCAGAACGCCGTCGCGCCGTCGACCCGCCGCGCCAGCAGCGCCTTGACCGCCTCGAAGCCGATCATCGTCTCCCGCACCCGGCGGGGGTCGCCGCCCGCCCCGCCGACCACCGAGCGCAGGACGGCGCGGTCGGAGGGCCGGCCGGTCACCCCGACGCGCCCGCCCTCGAGCTCGCGCGGGGTGCGGACGCCGGGCTGGGCGAGGACCGCGGCGAGCGGCCGCTGGACGAGCGCCATCACCCCGACGAGGTCCGACCCGCGCTCGCGCGCGAGGCCGAGGTCGTGGATGTCGAGGATCGCGAGGTCGACGCGGCCCGCCTCGAGCAGCCGCGGCGCGTCGGTCGAGGCGCCGGGCTTGCGGATCCTCAGCCGCACCCCCTCGGCGGTGTCGAAGCCCCGGTCCGACGCCAGGTAGATCCCCGCGTGGACCCCGTTGGGGGCGAAGTCGAGCAGCAGCGAGGGCTCGGTGTCCGGCCGGTCGGAGCCCGTCGTCGCGCCGCATGCGGTGGCCAGGACGAGCGGCAGGAGCAGGAGGAAACGCGGCCATCGCATGGCCGCACGAGAGTAGTCTGCCGACCGTGACCGCCCTCGTCCTCGGCCCCCTGCTGCGCTACGTGGGCGAGACGGACGCGACCGTGTGGGTGGAGACCGACGGGCCGTGCGAGGTCGGGATCCTGTCGTGCACGGAGCGCACGTTCGAGGTCGCCGGCCACCACTACGCGATCGTGCACTGCAAGGGGCTCGAGCCCGGATCGGTCACCCCGTACGAGGTCACGCTCGACGGCGAGCGCGTCTGGCCCGAGCCCGACTCGCCGTTCCCGCCGAGCGTGATCCACACCCCCCGGCGCGACGGTCGCGTGAAGCTGATGTTCGGCTCCTGCCGCGTCGCGGCGCCCCACGAGCCGCCGTACTCGCTGCGCAAGGACGACGACGAGCGCGGCCGCGAGGTCGACGCGCTGCGCGGTCTCGCGATGCGGATGCGCCGCCGCTCGCCGGAGGAGTGGCCCCACGCGCTGATCATGCTCGGCGACCAGGTCTACGCCGACGAGGTCTCGCCCAAGGTCCACGACGCGCTCCACGAGCGCCGCGACGTGACGGTCCCGCCCTACGACACGGTCGCCGACTTCGAGGAGTACACGCTCCTCTACCACGAGGCCTGGGGCGACGGCTACATCCGCTGGCTGCTCTCCACGGTGGCCACCGCGATGATCTTCGACGACCAC
>JAUJME010000259.1 GCA_030447005.1 Solirubrobacteraceae bacterium
AGCTCGTCGAGCACGGCGCCGTGGATGCGCGTCCAGGCGAACTGCTCGAGGGTGGCGCCCTTCTCGGGGTCGTAGCGGTCGATCGAGGCGATGAGGGCCTCGAGGCCGCAGGAGATGAAGTCCTCCACCTCGCAGCGGGCCGGGAGCTCGCGGACCTTCTTGAAGACGATGTACTTCACGAGCGGCGCGTACGTCATCACCAGGCGGTTGCGGACCTGCAGGTCACCCGTCGCCTTGTACTCGCGCCAGAGCGCGAGGGCGTCGTCGGAGGAGACCTTCCGCTTGGTCTGGGTGGATGTAGGTGCGCTCATGACGGTGTGAACTCCTGGGGCCGAGGACGGCGGCTGCTCGTTCGTTTCCGATCGGACGCAGGCTGTATCGGCCCCTCAGCCCGGCCCTACATCACCCGAACGTGGTATTCGCGCCCTAGTACAGGCGTCCACGGGACGCCTCGCCATCGAGGGCGTACGCCCAGGCGAGCACCTCGGCCACCGCGGAGAAGAGCTCCTCGGGGATCTCGCGGCCGATCTCGAGCGTCTCGAGCGCGCGCACGAGCGCCGGGTCGCGCCGGACCGGCACGCCGGCCTCCTCGGCGATCGCGAGGATCTTCTCGGCCACGTGGCCGCGGCCGGCCGCCGTGACGGTCGGCGCCCCCGTGCCGGAGTAGCGCAGCGCGACCGCGCGCTCGGGCGGCTTGTCAGGCATAGGCGTCGAAGGGCTCGCGGCGCGGGAGGACGCGGACGGCGGCCGGCACCCCGAGCCGGGACTCGAGCGCGGCGCGCAGGGGTTCTGCGCGCGCGTGCGCGAGCGCGTAGGCGCCCGCGGGCGCGCCGACGGAGACCGTGACGCCCTCGGGCCCGCGCTCCACGCGGAGGTCGAGGCGGCCGAGCGCCGGGGTCTCGTAGGCGAGCGAGACGGCGGGCCGGTCGGCGCCGGCGCCCGCGCCGCCCTCGCCGCCCCCGTCGGGGTCGGCGCCGCGCTGCTCGGCCTGCGCCTGCGCGGCGGCGGCCGCGGCGGCCGCCGACGGGTCGGCCGGCGGGGGCTGGGAGCCCTCGAGGCGCAGCACGATCCGCTCGGCCGAGGTCTCGGCCACCGTGAGCCGCAGCGTCTCCCCCGCGCGCACCTCCTCGGGGACCGTCGCCTTGAGCAGCGCGCCGGCGAGCACGAGTGAGGCGGCGCTGCCCTCCCCCCGCGACGCCACGCGGGCGACGACCGACATCCCGGGGCGCAGGACGAGGTCCGGGAGCTGGAGGCGGAGCAGCGCGACGTCGAGCGAGACGGGATGCACTACAGGAAGTCTGCCCGACGGCCGATGTAGGGACGACATGGACCGTGGCCTTTACATCGCCGCCTCCGGCATGCTCGCCGAGCAGGTGCGCCAGGAGCAGATCGCCAACGACCTCGCCAACGCCTCGACGCCGGGCTACAAGTCCGACCGCACGGCGCAGCGTGACTTCAACGAGATGCTGCTCGCCAACAGCGTCACGGGCCAGGTGATCGGCGGGCAGGGCACGGCCGTCCAGGTCGACCGCATCGTCACCGACTGGACCCCGCAGCCGTCGCGCGAGACGGGCGAGCCCCTCGACTTCGCCATCACGGGTCCCGGCTTCTTCGCCGTGCAGACCGACCAGGGCGTGCGCTACACGCGCAACGGCCAGTTCACCGTCTCCCCGCAGGGCACGCTGGTGACCGCCGGCGGCGACGAGGTGCTCGGCCGCAACGGCGCGCCGATCCGCGTCGGCGCCGAGGGCCGCGTCGACCCGCGCGCCCTCCAGGTGGTCAACCTCGCCAACCCGCAGAAGGCGGGCAACTCGCTCGTGGCCGGCAACCCGGGCGGCGCCGGCCCCGTCGGCCAGGCGCGCGCCGGCGCGCTCGAGGGCTCGGGCGCCGACCCGGCCCGCTCCATGGTCGACATGATCTCCTCCCTGCGCGCCTTCGAGGCCGGCCAGAAGGTCATCACCACGATCGACGAGACGCTGCAGAAGGCGTCCGGGCTCGGCTCGCTGAGCTAGCGCAGAAAGCGCTCAAGTCCTCGGCCCAGGTGCCGATCAGTCCGTAGGAACAACGAGCGAAGGCTGGACTGCCATGCAGAGGCCAGAGCTCCCGACTTAGAGGGTCTGCATGCTGGAAGGACTTCATTCGGCGGCCGCTGGCATGGCGGCCCAGCAGGAGCGCATCGGCGCGGTCTCCAACGACCTCGCCAACGTCTCGACGAACGGCTACAAGCACGTTCGCGTCGGGTTCCGCGACCTCATGTACCAGCAGGCCGGCCGCCCGGCCGCCGGGGCCGTGCGGACCGGCACCGGCACCGCCGCCGTGGACGCCGGCCGCGCGATGAGCCAGGGCGCCCTGAAGCGCACCGACCAGCCGCTCGACGTCGCCATCCAGGGCGAGGGCTTCCTCCGCGTCCGCCTTCCCGACGGCCGGCAGGCGCTCACCCGCGACGGCGCGCTGCACCTCGACGGCCGCGGCCGCCTCACCACGTCGACCGGCGCGCTCATGCAGCCGGAGATCCGCGTCCCGCGCGGCGTGACGACCGAGCAGGTCTCCATCGCCCGCGACGGCACGGTGACCGCGGCCGGCGAGGAGGTCGGCCGGCTCGACCTCGTGACGGTCCGCGCCCCGCAGGCGCTGACCTCGGTCGGCGACAACGCCTTCGTCCCGTCCCCCGCCTCCGGCGCACCGATTCGCGCTCCGCAGGCCTCGACCCTCGAGGCCGGCGCGCTCGAGGCCTCCAACGTCGAGATGTCCGACGCGATGGTCGAGCTCATCGACGCGCAGCGGTCCTACCAGCTCGCCTCCAAGGCGATCGAGACCGCCGACCAGATGATGGGCATCGCCAACCAGGTGAAGCGATGAACCCGCTCGACGCGCTCCCCAGCATCCCGGCCAGCGCGCTGCCCGCCGACGTCCGCCAGGGCAGCCGCGAGGACCAGAAGGCCTACAAGGCGGCGCTCGGCTTCGAGCGGATGCTGCTCCAGACCGTCGTCGAGGACATGACGAAGTCCGGCGGCCTCGACGACTCGCCCTACGCCTCGGCCATCGAGGACTCCTTCTCCGACGCGCTCGTCGCCGCCGGCGGGATCGGCCTCGGCGAGGACCTCTACCACGCCCTGCGGCCCGAGCACGCGAAGGCGGACGCCAAGTGAGCCCCGTGGTCCTCGAGGCGGAGCTCCTCGCCCACCTCGACCAGCAGATCGCCTCCGCGCGCCGCCTGCTGGCCCTCGTCCTCGAGCAGGGCACGTCGATCCGCGCCCGCGACGTCGACGCCGTGCTCGCGCGCCTCACCGACATCCAGACGGAGATGGGCCGCCGCGGCACGCTCGAGTCCGAGCGCGCCGGGCTCCTGCAGCGCGCCGGGATGGCCATCGGCGTCCCCGCCAGCCAGGTCACGCTCGAGCGCATCTGCGGCGTCATCACGCCCGAGGGCGGCCGCGCGGCGGTCGAGCGCTCCGCCGAGCTGCGCGGCCTGCTCGCCGAGATCGCCCGCGAGCA
>JAUJME010000260.1 GCA_030447005.1 Solirubrobacteraceae bacterium
CGCACCGCCACGATCGCCGCCGCGGCGAGCGCGGCGAGGGCGGGCCGGTAGAGCTCGAGGCTCCAACTGACCGACACCACCAGCGCCCCCGCGATCGCGGGCACGGCGTAGAGCTCTGAGCGGGGATCGACGAGCACCGGGCGCTCACGGGCCACCACGTCGCGCAGGACGCCGCCGCCGATCGCCGTGATCACCGCGAGCATCCGGATCCCCACGATGTCGAAGCCCCGCCGCACCGCAAGCAGAGCGCCGGAGATCGCAAAGGCGAAGAGGCCGACGGCTTCGAGGACGGCCAGCACGCCGGCGTGTCATATCGGGTAGGCGCCCACCATGAGCCCAGAGCCGACGACCGACCCGCGCGAGCAGGGTCCCCAGCCGCCGTACCCGCAGGAGCCCGTCGAGCCGCCGGGCACCGAGGCGCAGATGACGCCCCAGGCCGATCACGGGCAGTCGAGCTACCGCGGCTACGACCGGCTCTCAGATCGCGCCGCGATCATCACCGGCGGCGACAGCGGGATCGGCCGCGCGGTGGCGATCGCGTTCGCCCGCGAGGGCGCCGACGTGCTCGTCTCCTACCTCAACGAGGACGAGGACGCCCAGGAGACGGTCCGGCTCGTCGAGGAGGCCGGGCGCCGCGGAGTCGCGATCGCGGGCGACATCGGCGACGAGGCCCACTGCCAGGCGATCGTCGCCCGCGCGGTCGAGGAGTTCGGCCGCCTCGACATCCTGGTCAACAACGCCGCCTTCCAGACGACGCACGAGACGATCACCGACCATCCGAGCGACGAGATCGAGTTCATCTTCCGCACGAACATCCTCTCGATGTTCTGGCTCTGCAAGGCAGCGGTCCCCCACATGAAGCCCGGGTCGGCCATCATCAACACCTCCTCCGTGCAGGCCTACCAGCCCGATCCGATGCTCCTCCCCTACTCCACCACCAAGGGCGCGATCGTCACGTTCACCAAGGGCCTGGCGCAGGACCTGACCCCCAAGGGCATCCGCGTGAACTCCGTGGCCCCCGGGCCCGTCTGGACGCCGCTCATCCCGATGTCGATGCCGCCCGACCAGATCGAGGAGTTCGGCGCCTCGACCCCCACCGGCCGCACCGGGCAGCCCGCCGAGCTCGCGCCGCCCTACGTCTTCCTCGCCTCGGACGAGTCGAGCTTCGTCTCGGGCGAGATCCTGGCGGTCACGGGCGGGGAGATCACCGCCTGAGCTCCGTGCACGGCCATGGCGGTCATGGCGACGACCACGGCGGTCACGGCGGCGCGCACGTCCACGCGCCGTCGGCCGATGCGGACCGCCGGTGGCTGGGCCTCGCGCTCGGGCTCATCCTCGGCTTCATGGTGGTCGAGGTGGTCGCGGGCATCGTGGCCGGCTCGATCGCCCTGCTCTCCGACGCGGCGCACATGCTCGGCGACGCCGGGGCGATCGGCCTCGCCCTCGGCGCGGCGGCCCTCGCGCTGCGCCCGGCCTCCGGGCGGTTCACGTTCGGCCTCGGCCGCGCGGAGATCCTCTCCGCGCAGGTCAACGGCGCCGCCCTGCTCGTGCTCGCGGCGGTCATCGCGTGGGAGGCGGTCGGCCGGCTCTCCGACCCGCCCGACGTCCGCGGCGGCCTGGTGATCGCAACCGGCGCGGCGGGCGCGGTCGTCAACGTGGCGGCGGCGTGGGCGCTCTCGCGCGCCGAGCGCCAGTCGCTCAACCTGGCGGGCGCCCGCGCGCACGTGCTCGCCGACCTGTACGGCTCGCTCGCCGCGGTCGCCGCCGGCGTGCTCGTGGTGACCGCCGGCCTGCGCGAGGCCGACGGCGTCGCCGCGCTGCTGGTCTCCGCGCTGATGCTGCGCTCGGGCTGGGGGCTCGTGCGCGACTCCGGGCGCGTCCTGCTCGAGGCGGCGCCGGCCGGCATGGACGTCGAGGAGGTCGGCACCGCGATGGCCCGCGCGCCGGGCATCGTCGAGGTGCACGACCTGCACGTCTGGGAGGTCACCTCCGGCTTCCCCGCGCTGGCCGCCCACGTCCTCGTGGCCGCGGGCGAGGACTGCCACGCCCGCCGCCGCGAGCTGCGCGACCTGCTCTCCGACCGCTTCGGGATCCGCCATACGACGCTCCAGGTCGACCACGTCTCCGAGCGCGAGCTGCTCGACATCTCGCCGATGCGGTTCTCCTCGGACGACGGCTGAGGGTCAGGCCGTGGCGATCGAGACCACGTTGCCCTCGGGGTCGGCGACGAACCCGACCCGCTCGCCCCACGGCATGCCGGCCGGCTCGCGCAGGACGGAGCCGCCGGCCGCCCGCAGGGCGTCCACCGTCGCGTCGGCGTCCTCGGCGTAGACGAACAGCTCGTGGCGCGGTCCGGGCCCCGGCTCCACCCCCGCAAGCGTCCGCGGTGACTCCCCGCTGGTGACGGCGAGCTCCGAGCCGCCGCGCCGCAACCCGATGAAGCCGGCGCGGCCGTCGGGGCCCGCGAAGGCGCGGAGGCTCATCGCAGGCAGGATGACGCTGACCGATGAGTTCCGTAGGGACGGGTGGTCTACAGATGCGAAACCACCCTCTCACCCACCGGAGGCCACCATGCCCGCCCAGTCCCGTCTCATCTTCGTCAACCTGCCCGTCCGCGACCTCGACGCCTCCAAGGCCTTCTTCGCCGGCCTCGGCTTCGAGTTCGACGAGAAGTTCACCGACGACTCCTGCGCCTGCATGGTCGTCTCCGAGCAGGCCTACGTGATGCTGCTCGCCGAGTCGCGCTTCGCCGACTTCGCCCGCAAGCCGGTCGCCGACGCGCGGGAGAGCACCGGCGCGCTGCTGTGCCTCTCGGCCGAGGACCGCGATGCCGTCGACGCCTTCGCCGACGCCGCGCTGGGCACGGGCGCCGCCCCGGCCGGCCACGCGATGGACTACGGCTTCATGTACGGCCGCTCCTTCTACGACCTCGACGGCCACCACTGGGAGGTCATGTGGATGAGCCAGGAGGCCGTCGAGCAGGGCCCGGCCGACATGGCGCAGACCGCGTAGGCCTGCGCCGCCGCCGGGCCTAGGTCCGGACGTCGACCGCGACCTCGAACTTCTCGACGGACGTGCGCCGCCCGGTGTTCGCGCCCGGATCGGGGTCCATCGCGTTGAGCGCCTCGTGACCCGTGCGCATGTCCTCCTCCGTCTCGAAGAGCGAGATACCGACGGTGGTGCCCGCGTCCGCGTCGAGGAGGAGCATGAAGCCCGTGGCCGGGACGCCGGGCGGCGGCCCCTCCTCGGCGCGGGCGTTCATCTCCTGGGCGGCCCGGCGAAGCGCTTCGCCGTCCCCGCCCTCCCCCCAGGCCACGCGCGCGGACATCTCTCTCGAGCCTCCCTGCGGGTGGGAGAATCCGACCCAACGGGCGCGCGGGCGCCGCGGCCCCGCGCCGCGACCCGCGCCAGCCGCGGCTTGGGGCGCCGGGCCGGTCTTGGGCGGGCGCCGCGCCTGGCCGCCCCCGCGCCACCCCCCACCACCGCCGCCCCC
>JAUJME010000261.1 GCA_030447005.1 Solirubrobacteraceae bacterium
ACGAAGGTCCTGCTGCACCGCTCCATCCGGCAGCTCGAGGAGCTCGTCGCCAAGGCGGAGGGCCCGACCGAGGTCGAGGCGGTGAGGGCTGATGGCGACTGACGTCGAGGCCCTGCTGCGCCAGGCGCTCGCGCCGATCGAGCCGCCTGTCGAGCTCGAGGCGCGCCTGGAGGAGACGCTCGGCTCCCTGGTGGAGGCCGCGGCCGAGGAGCTCGAGGCGTGGGAGCTCTCCGCGATGAAGGACCCGCGCAACTGGCCCGACCAGGCGATCCGGCCGGCGGCCGCGGTGGTGGTCGGCGGCGCGGCGGCGGTCGGGCTCGTCGCGCTCCGCACGCAGCGAAAGCGCCACAAGCGGCGCGCCGCCTCGGGCAACGTCTTCGAGCTCGCGGAGCGCACCCTGCGCGACATCGCCGCCGAGGCACGTCGCCTTGCTGACGAGTCCTCCCGGAGCTGATCCGGGCTGGGCAAGCCGGCGTAGGAACGGGGCAGATGGTCAACTTTCCCAAGCGCCACAGCCCCAAGGAGCTCTGCGACCTCGCCGACGAGGACCTGATGGTCCTGGTCCGCGGCGGCAACGCGCAGGCCTTCGAGGCCGTCTACGCCCGCCACTCCGGCGTCGCCTTCTCCCTCGCCTACCGCATGGTCGGCACGCGCAACGCCGCTGAGGACGTCGTGCAGGAGGCCTTCCTCTCCATCTGGCGCTCCGGCGCGCGCTACGACCGCGGCCGCGGCTCCGTCCGCACCTGGGTCCTCGGGATCGTCCACCACCGCGCGATCGACGCGCTGCGCCGCTCCTCGGTCCACGACAAGCGGCGCGCGTCCGACGAGGGGATCGAGGAGCGCTTCGAGGCACGCGAGCGCACCGAGATCGAGGTCGCCCGCCTCGACGAGGCCGAGACGGTGCGCGGCGCCATCCAGACCCTTCCCTCCGAGCAGAGCCAGGTGATCGAGCTCGCCTACTTCGGCGGCTTCACCCATACGGAGATCGCCGACATGCTCGACACCCCGATCGGCACCGTGAAGGGGCGCATGCGCCTCGGCCTCGAGAAGATGCGCGGCCACCTGCGGACGATGGAGGTCGGCCCGGCATGAGCCGCACCGCCCCCGACCACGACCGCTGGGCCGACGACCTCGGCGCCTACCTGCTCGAGGCCCTGCCCGACGACGAGCGCCAGGGCTTCGAGACCCACCTCGAGGCCTGCGAGCGCTGCCGCGAGGATCTCGCCGAACTCAACGTCGCTGCCTGCGCGCTGCCCGTCTCCGTCGAGCAGTTCTTCCCGCCGCCGGCCCTGCGCGGCCGCATCATGGCCGTCGTCAACGCCGAGGCCGAGCTGCTGGCCGCCGCCGGTCCGGGCGCCGACCGCCCCGACCCCGCCCGCTCGCGGCGCCGATTCGGGCTGCCCTCGCTGCGCCCCGCCGTGGCGCTCGTCGGGGTCGCCGGGCTGCTCCTGCTCGGCGGCGTCGTGGGCGTCGCCCTCGATCAGGACGAGCGGACCGCGCCTGAGCGCACGGTGGTCGCCCAGGTCAACGAGAACTTCGGCGAGGGCGCCAGCGCCAAGCTGGTGGTCCACGAGACGGACTCGAGGCTCGAGGTCGCCAACATGCCGATCCCGCGTCGAGATCGTGTCTACCAGGTGTGGCTCAAACGGCCGGGCAAGGCCGAGGAGCCGACCTCCGCGCTCTTCGTCCCGCGCTCCGACGGCACCGGCTCGGTCGTCGTCCCGGGCTCGCTGGAGGGCGTCGACCAGGTGCTGGTCACGTCGGAGCCCAAGGGCGGCTCCCGGCGGCCCACCACCTCGCCGATCATCGCCGCCTCGCCCTCGTAGTGCGGCGTCCGCAGCGCTTGAGGGAGCGCTGAGCTCCGACTGCTAGCTTGGCCGCGCCATGGCCACCTGCTACCGCCATTCCAGCCGCGAGACGGGTGTGTCGTGCTCGAACTGCGGCAACCCGATCTGCACGGACTGCATGACCGCCACCCCGGTCGGCATGCGGTGCCCGGAGTGCGCCAAGCAGAAGACGAAGGTCCGCACCGCGGCCTCGATCGGGGGTGGGGACCCGATGGCCACCTACGTCCTGATCGGGCTCAGCGTGCTGGTGGCGTTCGGGTCGGGCTCCGTGCTCGGCGGCAACAGCGGCAGCCCGGTCTTCCGCGACGGGGCGCTCTTCGGCCCGGCCATCGACATCGGCAACGAGTACTGGCGGCTGATCACCTCCGGCTTCCTGCACGCCGGTCTGATCCACCTCGCGTTCAACATGTACGTCCTGTACTTCCTCGGCTCCATGCTCGAGCCGGCGCTGGGGAAGGTCCGCTTCCTCGCGCTCTACTTCGCCTCGATGCTCGGCGGCTCGTTCGGCGCGCTGCTGCTCAGCCCGCTGGCGAACACGGTGGGGGCGTCCGGCGCGGTCTTCGGGCTGATGGGCGCAGCCTTCGTCATGCAGCGGGCCCGCGGCATGAACCCGATGCAGTCGGGGATCGGCCCGCTCATCCTGCTCAACGTCGGCATCTCCTTCGTCATCCCGGGGATCTCGATCGGCGGCCACCTCGGCGGCCTCGTCGCGGGCGCCGTGGCCGCGCTGGCGATCGAGGCGGTCGCCAAGCGCCGGCTGCCACAGACGCTGGCGCTCGCCGGCTGCGCCGTGGTCGCCCTGGTGGCCGTGGCGGGGGCGCTGGCGGTCGCCGGCAGCCAGAACGCGGCGCTCGGGCTCGGGTAGGCGAGTGTGCGCTCCTGCACCGAAACCGCTGCGCACGACGCCTAGGGTCGTCCGTACGCAACCGTAAGGAAGGAGGTCCGGGCATGCGACTCCCGGACGCCGCACACACCTCCCGGCCGTGGCGCATCCACGAGCTCACCCGCGACTTCCGCCTCGAGGACGTATGGGCGCTGCCGACGCCGGGCGGCCCCGACGACTTCCCGCGGCTGGTGGAGATGATGGCCGCGGGCGATCCGTCGGACGGGTCGTCGGGCGTGGTCCGGGCGCTCTTCGCGATCCGGTGGAAGCTCGGCGGGCTGCTGGGGTGGGACGGGGCGGACACCGGCCTGGGCTCGCGGGTGCCCACGCTCCGGGACCGGCTGCCGGCGGACCTGCGCGACGGCCCGGCCGGCCCGGAGTTCGGGGCGCTCCCGTTCAGCCCGCTGTACCTGACCGGCGACGAGTTCGCGGCGGAGATCGCGAACGGGACGATGCACGGCGTCATGCACGTCGGCTGGGTGCCGGACGGCGAGGGCGGCCACCGCGGGCAGATGGCGGTGCTGGTGAAGCGCAACGGGCTGCTGGGCACCGCCTACATGGCCGCGATCTCGCCGTTCCGCCACATCCTCGTGTACCCGCCGATGCTGACCGAGATCAGGCGGCGGTGGCGCGAGGGATGGCGACCCGCTGGCCGCGCGGCCGGTAAGGGCCTGTTCGGGTCGCCTCGGCGAGAAGTCGGCGGTCTGCTCGAGCGGCATCGGCTCGTCGACACTCGCGACAGGTTCCCAAAGGGCTAAG
>JAUJME010000262.1 GCA_030447005.1 Solirubrobacteraceae bacterium
TCCGCCGCGACGCGCAGGGGACGCCGCACGTCCTCGCCCGCGACTGGGAGGGGCTGGGCTACGGCTTCGCGCGCGCGCACGCGGAGGACAACCTCTGCGTGCTCGCCGACGTCTACCTGACCGTCGACGGCGAGCGGTCGCGCTTTCACGGGCCGGACAAGACCTATCCCATCCGCAACACGGGCACGACGCCCAACAACCTCAACTCCGACTTCTTCTGGGCGAAGGTGATCAAGGACCGCCGGGTCGAGCGGCTGGTCGCCGAGCCCGAGCCGCTCGGGCCGAGGCGGGAGATCAAGGCGGGCGTCCGGGGCTACGTCCAGGGCTACAACGACCACCTCGCCGCGATCGGCGGGCCGGACGGGATCAAGGACCCGGCGTGTCGCGGGCAGGCGTGGGTGCGGCCGATCGACGAGTGGGACGTCTACCGGCGCTTCTTCCAGCTCTCCGAGCTCGCGAGCGCGATGGCCGCCCTCGACGGACTGGGCAGCGCGCAGCCGCCGACGCCGCCCGTGACCAACGCGCCGGGCGCGGGCCAGACCGCGCAGTCGGTGGCCCCCGGCGAGGTCGATCGCCGCCTGCACGAGCAGGGCCCGGGCTCCAACGCGATCGCCCTCGGCGGGGGCGCGACGATCAACGGCAAGGGCATGCTCCTCGGCAACCCGCACCAGCCGTGGCTGGGCGCCGAGCGCTTCTATCAGTCGCACCTCACGATCCCCGGGCTCATCGACGTCCAGGGCGGCTCCCTCTACGGCGTGCCGATCATCAACATCGGCCACACGCGCGACCTCGCGTGGAGCCACACCGTCTCGACCGCGCGGCGCTTCGCCTTCTACGAGGAGAAGCTCGTGCCCGGCTCCCCGACCACCTACCTGGTCGACGGCCAGCCGAAGGAGATGACCCGCACGTCGGTGACCGTGAAGACCCGCCGCGCCGACGGGACGCTCGAGGACCGCACGCGGACGCTCTACGAGACGATCCACGGGCCGATCGCCACGACGCTCGTCGGGCTGCCGCTGTTCCCATGGCGCGAGGACGCCGCCTTCGCGATGTTCGACGCCAACCGGGAGAACTTCGGCCGGCTGCTCAACCACTTCTTCGACACGAACCGCGCGCACTCGGTCGCCGAGCTCGACCGCATCCTGCGCCGCTACCTCGGCATCCCGTGGGTGAACACGATCGCCGCTGACCGCGAGGGCAAGGCGCTCTACGCCGACATCGGCTCGGTGCCCGGCGTCCCCGACGCCAAGGTGGCGAATTGCTCGACGGTGCTCGGCACGGCGCTGGACCGCAGCCAGCGGGTTCAGGTGCTCGACGGCTCGCGGACCACGTGCAACCCGGATGACGACCGCGCCGCGCCCGGCCGGGGGATCCTCCCGGACTCCAAGCAGCCGGAGCTCATCCGCGACGACTACGTGACGAACTCCAACGACTCCTACTGGCTGTCGAACCCGCGCCGGCCGCTCACCGGCTTCCCGCGGATCCTCGGTGAGGAGCGCACGGTGCGCTCGCTGCGCACGCGGCTCGGGTTGAAGATGGTCGAGGAGAAGGTGTCGGCCGGCTCGCGCTTCACCGCCGGCGAGCTGCGCGACCTGCTCTTCAACGACCGCCAGTACGCGTGGGAGCTGTGGAAGCCCGAGCTGCTGGCCATGTGCCCGCAGGTGACGACGCCGGCGGCGTGCGCCGCGCTCGGCCGCTATCCGGGGCGCGACGACCTCGACGCGCGCGGCGCCCACCTCTTCCGCCGCTTCGTCGCCCGGGCGATCACCGCCGCGCCGACGCCGTTCCGGGTGGCGTTCGATCCCAACGACCCCGTCAACACCCCGCGCGGCCTCAACACGGAGAATCCGCAGGTCCGCCAGGCGCTCCCGGACGCGGTCCGCGACCTCGAGGGCGCCGGCATCCCGCTCGACGCGAAGCTGGGCGACTTCCAGTTCGACGAGCAGCACGGCGAGCGCATCCCGATGCACGGCGGCCCGCAGCAGTTCGGGATCTTCAACCACCTCGGCGTCCAGTGGGATCCCAAGCGCGGCTGGACCGACGTGCGCGAGGGCGGGACCTACATCCAGGTCGTCTCCTTCACCGACGACAAGGCGTGCCCGATCGACTCCCAGACCGTCCTGGGCCACGGCCTCGCGACCGATCCCACCTCGCCGTGGTACTCCAACGGGACGAAGCTGCTCGGGGCCAAGCGCTGGACGCCCCAGCCGTTCTGCCAGGAGGACGTGCGCGCGCGGACGACGGAGACGGCCCGCTACGGCGGCGGGGCGGAGACCGCGCCGGCCGCGGTGGTACGCCGGCCGCTGCTGCGGCGGGTCGGCGTCGCGCGCCGCGGGTCGCGCGGGCTCCGCGTCCGTTTCACGCTCGCGCGCCGCGCCCGCGTCACCGTCCGTGTCCTGCGCGGGCGCAAGGTGGTCCGGCGGGCCGTGCGCACGCGCCGCCCGGGCCGGTACCTCGTGCGGCTGCGGCTGCGGCCGGGGAGCTACCGGGTGCAGGTCCGAGCGGTGGCTCCGCAGGAGCGCCAGACCGTCACGCGCCGCGCGCGGGTGGCGTCGCGCTGAGCTGGGCGAGCGGCCCTCAGAGGAGGACCGCTCGCCAGGCTCACAGCGCCTACAGGCGCCGCGACGTGAGGGTCGCGGTGATCGGCGTGCCCTTCTGCGGGCGGGCGGTGAGCCGCACCCGGTAGTCGCCCGGCCGGCGCCCGCGCGCGCTGAACGAGAGCCTGCGGGTCGCGGCGCCCCGCAGGGTGCCGACGCGGTAGGTCCGCACCACCCGGCTGCCGCGCAGGACCTCCACCCTGACGTTGGCGGTCTGCGTGGTCCGGAAGGTGATGCCCAGCGCGCGGACCTTGCGCGAGCCGCCGAAGACGGGTCGCGAGAGCTTGTAGGACTTCACGATGCCGCAGCTCTCACGGCGGTAGAAGCTCGGCCGCCCGCTGAAGCGCCCGTTGCGCCGCCGCAGCGTCTCGCGGCGGACGTCGACGCGGCCGCCGGTGGTCGGGATGCGGTACCGGGCGAAGTAGTAGCCGTCACCCACTCGCTTCCCCCGGTTCGAACGGCCGTTCCAGGTGAATGGCGCCCGCACGTTGGTGAACCGCGCGACGAGTCGCTCGCCCGTGATCCGCCGGCCGTTGGACTGGCGGAAGACGTCGACGTTGACGGGCGCCGAGCCGGTGCGCCGCTCGAAGCCGAACCGCACCCCGCGCCGCGCGCGCGTCGCCGACGTCGAGCGGAAGCCGGCCGTGGACACACATGCGGTCGGCGCGGTGGTCTTGGGCGCCGGCGTCGCGGTCGGCGTCGGCGTCCTCGTCGTCGGCGTTCCCGGGCGATCGGCGGGCGACAGCGTCGCCGGCGCGCAGACCGGAACCAGGAAGCTCACCGACTCCGGTCCCTGGGCCGTGTCCAGACCGACCCGGAAGTCGACCAGCGTCGGGCCGTTGGCCCGGCAGGCGATGTCGCTCGCGAGCCG
>JAUJME010000030.1 GCA_030447005.1 Solirubrobacteraceae bacterium
GTGGGATCCGCGAGGGCGGCGAGGGTCCGGTCGATCGGCGTACACTGAACCATGTGGTTCACTATACGCGCGAAGCCGATCCCGCACGCAGGAGCACCGACGCGCTGCGGATGGCCTCCGGGCCGAACCGCGCGCCCGAGCGCGTGCCTGCCGCCGTGCGGCGACCCCCTGGACGTTTGTCCGATGGACACGAGTATGGGCCTCTAAGAGGCTCGCCCGGAGTGAAAGGCATCCGCTACAAGGCGCGCCCCGCACGCCGCCGGCTCACCTCGGTTCTCGCCCTCCTCCTCGCCGTCGGCGCGGGCGCTCCGGCCGTCTCCCAGGCGGGCGTGCTGACCTACGGCGGCGGCGTGCTCACCTACACGGGCGGGGCCGAGGAGAACAGCGTCACGGCCGTTCACCCGGGGGCGAACTCCGAGCAGCCCGCCGGGCCTGACAACCCGCCCGTCATGGGCAAGCTGCTGATCCGCGAGAACGCCGGAGAGGCCGAGATAAAGATCAGCCCGAGCGCCTCGAGCGTCTGCAAGCCCGACGACTTCTTCGGCGTGCAGTGCGACGTGCCGACCCGGTTCGTCCTCAACCTCGCCGGCAACAACGACGCCATCCAGATCGGCACGGACGACGTGCCGGTCGCCGTCGAGATCCATGCCGACGGCGGCCCCGGAATGGACGTCTTCGACGGGAGCTCGGGCCGCAACGTCTTCCGTGGCGGCCCCGAGAACGACGAGCTCAGGGGCCACGGCGGCGCCGACCTCCTGTCGGGCGACGACGGGGACGACACGCTCGAGGGCGGCGACGGCAACGACGAGCTCAACGGGTTCCTGGGGGCCGATCGCCTCACCGGCGGGGCCGGAAACGACGTGGTCCGGGGCGGGGACGGCGACGACCAGCTCGACTACAGCCCCCTCTACGCGTTCGACGGCAGCGACACGCTGGCCGGCGGGCCGGGCCGCGACTACTTCGGCTACTTCGGCAGGACCGCGGCAATCAGCGTCAACCTCGACAACCTCCCGAACGACGGCCAGGGCGGCGAGAACGACAACGTCGGGCTCGACATCGAGGAGGTCGACGGCTCGGACGTCGGCGACGTCATGATCGGCTCCTCCGGCCCGAACGGGCTCGCGGGACGCGGGGGCGACGACCGGATCTCGGGCGGCGGCGGCAACGACGTGCTCTACGGCGACAGCAACAACGACCTCATCGACGGCGGAGACGGCGACGACACGCTCGACGGCGGCTGCCACGACGACCGGATCATCGGCGGCCGGGGCATCGACTCGCTCAACTCCGACGGCACGTGCGAGAACCCGTCGCTGCGCGGCCTCAACGACGTGCTCGAGGCGCGCGACGGCTTCCGGGACGCCCTGATCCTGTGCACCGTGAGCGGGACGCCCGGGGACACCGCGATCGTCGATCCGGTCGATCCCGCCCTCGGTCCCGGCAATCCGGGCGCCTGCCGGACGATCGACCGGGGCGCCGCGGCGGGTGGCGGCGGCGGCACGACGAGCCCCGGAGGCGGGGGCGGCACGACGAGCCCCGGAGGCGGGGGCGGCACGCCGGGTACCACGGCTCCCACCGTCGTCACGCTCCAGGGCACCGTCCGAGCGATCCTCGGGCCGGCGCTGCGCCTGCTCACCGGCACGGGCAGGCCGGGACAGGCCGCCCCCCAGTCCGTGAACCTGAGGACCAAGCGGCTCACGCTCGGTTCGCTCGTGGCGACGTCGACTTCCCGCGTGAAGGCGGTCGCGAGCTTCCGCGTCCGCGGCCGGACCCTCGCGCTCGGCAAGGCCACCCTGACCGTCGAGCCCGGCACCCCCCGCATGCTGAGCATCGGGCTGCCGAGGAAGGCGCTGTCGGCGCTGCGCCGGGTGAAGCGGGCGAGTATCCAGGTGCGGTTCACCGCGGTCGACCCCGCCAGGAACCGGGTCGTGGGTCGCACGACGAAGACCTTCCGGGTCCGCGTCAAGCGCTGATCGCGCCGCTCAGGACCGGCGCCGGCGGATGAGGTCGCGCGCGCAGGGGGACCTAGCCGCGCGTCGACCGCAGCGCCAGCAGCGAGAGCATCTCGTGGCAGGCGCTGGCCGCCACCCACGGGGTGATGTGCGTGGGGTCGTACGACGGCGCGACCTCGACGCAGTCCAGGCCGCGGAAGTCGATCCCCGTGAGCGCCCGCAGATAGGCCATCGCCTCGCCGCTCGACGGCCCGCCGACCTCCGGCGTCCCCGTGCCAGGCGCGAACGCCGGGTCGACGAAGTCGATGTCGAAGGAGAGGAACGCCGGCGCGTCGCCGACGCGGGCGCGGACCCGCTCCCCGTAGGCCTCGGGGCCGAGCGCGGTGAGCTCCTCCATGTAGAGCGCGTCGAAGCCCAGCTCGCGCGGCGCCTCGACGTCGGACTCGCCGTAGAGGGTCCCGCGCATCCCGGCCTGCACGGAGCGCGAGGGGTCGATGAGCCCCTCCTCGGCCGCTCGCTTGAAGATCGTCCCGTGGAAGTGCTTGACGCCGTAGTACTGCTCCCAGACGTCGGCGTGGGCGTCGAGGTGCACGAGGGCGAGCGGGCCGTGGACCGCCGCGGCGGCGCGCAGCTCGGCGAGCACCATGGAGTGGTCGCCGCCGAGGCAGAGGGGGATGACGCCCGCCTCGTGCACCGGGCGCAGGAACGCCTCGATGCGCTCGAGCGTCTCGAGGTGGTAGCCCGGCACCGTCGGGGCGTCGCCGAAGTCGATCATCGACAGCCGCTCGACCACGTCGATGCGCAGGTGCGGGTTGTAGGGGCGCAGGAGCACCGACGCGCTGCGGATGGCTTCGGGCCCGAAGCGCGCGCCGGAGCGGAAGGAGACCGCGCTGTCGGTGGGGATGCCGATCACCGCGACGTCGGCGTCCTCGAGGCCGGCGACGTGGGGGAGGCGCATGAAGGTGCGCACGCCCGTGAACCGCGGCGTCTTGGAGGAGTCGGCCGGGCGGTGGTGGGTCATGGGCGCAGGATGCCGCATTAGGATCGCCCCCGAGATGAGGATCGCCCTGTTCCAGGCCGCGGGCACCCCGGGCGACGTGGCGGCGAACCTCGCGGCGGTGCGGCGCGCGGCGGGCGAGGCGGCGGCCGGCGGGGCGCGGCTGCTGATCTGCCCGGAGGCGTTCGTGACGGGCTACAACATCGGCGCCGAGCGGGTCGCGGAGCTCGCCGAGCCGGCCGGCGGGCCGTCGGTGCGCGAGCTGGGCGCGATCGCCGCCGACGCCGGCATCGCCGTCCTCTGCGGCTACTGCGAGCGCGACGGCTACGCGGTCTACAACAGCGCGGCGCTGCTCGAGCGCGACGGCACGTTGCTGGCCAACTACCGCAAGACGCACCTGTTCGGCGAGCTCGACCGCGCGATGTTCGCGCCCGGCGACGCGCTCGCCATCGCCGAGATCGACGGGGTCAAGGTCGGCGTGCTCGTCTGCTACGACATCGAGTTCCCCGAGCCCGCGCGGGCGCTGGCGCTCGCCGGGGCGGACCTCATCGCCGTCCCCACCTCGCTGATGGCCCCGTCGCACTGGATCGCCGAGACGCTCGTCCCGGCCCGCGCGGCCGAGAACCAGGTGTTCGTCGCCTACGCCAACCGCGTCGGTGTCGAGGGCGACCTGCGCTACATCGGCGGCAGCCGCGTCGCCGGGCCGGAGGGCAGCGTGGTCACCGCCCCGCCGGCCGACGAGACGTTGCTGTTCGCCGAGGTCGACACGGCGGCGATCGCGCGCTCACGCGCCTCCTACTCCTACCTCGCGGAGCGCCGCCCCGCGCTCCGGGACCCCTGATGGCCTCGACCGTCCCCTCCGCGCCCAGCCATGCGCCCCTCGGCGCCCTGGCCCCGGTCACGATGATCGGGCCCGACTTCCCGTTCGGCTACGACGACTACGTCCGCCACCCGGCCGGCCTGGGCGCGGTGCCGGCCGAGTGCCACGGGACGGAGGTCGGGGTGATCGGCGCCGGGCTGTCGGGGATGGTCACGGCCTACGAGCTGATGCGGCTCGGGCTCAAGCCGGTCGTCTACGAGGCCGACCGGATCGGCGGCCGGCTGCGCTCGGAGCGCTTCGACGGCCACCCCGACGCGATCGCCGAGATGGGCGCGATGCGCTTCCCCCCGTCCTCGACGACGCTCTTCCACTACATCGACGGCTGCGGCCTGACCACCTCGCCGTTCCCCAACCCGCTCACGCCGGCGACGCCGAGCACGGTGGTCGACCTCAAGGGCGTCTCGCACTACGCGCGCACGCTCGAGGACCTCCCGCCCGTCTTCGCCGAGGTGGCCGAGTGCTGGCGCTCGGCGCTCGAGCGCGGCGCCGGCTTCAGCGAGATGCAGGCGGCGATCCGCGACCGCGACCCGCAGCGCATCAAGGCGCTGTGGGATCCGCTCGTCGCCGCGCTCGACGACGAGTCCTTCTACGGCTTCCTCGCCCGCTCGCCGGAGTTCGCGCGCTTCTCCTTCCGCGAGATCTTCGGCCAGGTCGGCTTCGGCACCGGCGGGTGGGACACCGACTTCCCGAACTCGATGCTCGAGATCCTGCGCGTCGTCTACACCGGCGCCGACGACGAGCACCGCTCGATCGACGCCGGCTCCCAGGCGCTGCCCGAGCGGCTGTGGGAGCGCGCGCCCGGGCCGGGGGAGATGGCCCACTGGCCGCCGGGGACGACGGTCGCGTCGCTGCACGGCGGGCGGCCGCGCGCGGCGGCGGTCGAGCTGAACCGCACGGCGGGCGACCGCACGACGATCTTCGACGCGGGCGGGGAGGTCCGCACCTACCCGGCGGTGGTCTTCACCCCGCAGAGCTGGCTCCTGCTCAACCGGATCCGCAGCGACGAGCGCCTGTTCGGGCCGCTGGTGTGGACGGCGATGGAGCGGACGCACTACATGGAGGCGTCGAAGATCTTCGTCCTCGTCGACCGGCCGTTCTGGCGCGACACGGACCCGGAGACCGGCCGTGACGTGATGAGCATGACGCTGACTGACCGGATGCCGCGCGGGACCTACCTGCTCGGGCGCGAGGGCGACGACGGGCCGGCGGCGGTCTGCCTCTCCTACACCTGGACGGACGACTCGATGAAGTGGCTCTCGCTCTCGGTCGCCGAGCGCGTCGAGGTGGCGATGGCCTCCCTGCGCGAGATCCACCCGAAGGTCGACCTGCGCAAGCACGTGATCGCCACGCCGCTGACCGTCTCGTGGGAGAACGAGCCGTGGTTCATGGGCGCCTTCAAGGCCAACCTCCCGGGCCAGTACCGCTACCAGCGCCGGCTCTTCTGCCACTTCGTGCAGGACGGCCTCGCGCCCGAGCACCGCGGGATCTTCCTGGCGGGCGACGACATCTCGTGGACGGCCGGGTGGGCGGAGGGCGCGGTGCAGACGGCGCTCAACGCGGTGTGGGGCGTGATGCACCACCTCGGCGGGGCGACCCACCGCGAGAACCCCGGGCCCGGGGACCGCTTCGCCGAGCTCGCTCCGGTCGAGCTGCCGGAGACGTAGGGCTAAAGGCTTCCCGCGCCGATGCCGAAACAGGGCGCGAGCCGATCGCTCAACCCGGACGAATGAGCCGGGACTGTGAAGCCGCCAGGCACTTCATGAGACCTGGGACCCTTCCACTCATATCGCGATAAGTGCTCCCAGCTTCGGGCGGCCATCGAGCCGCTCGACTGCGTTAAGGACCGTCGCGCACGTCCGTCTCCGCTTCCACGCTCGCGTCCGGCGGAACCTCAGGCGGCGGGCCCGGCGGACGATCTCAGGGCGTGGAAGCGGTGCGGACTTCTCAGGAGGAACGGCGTGCTGCGGTGCTGCTCACCCCAGGTATCGGCGGGGCCGCTGAGCGGCGGCATGGGGTGCGGACCCCAACCGCCTCAGCGGCGCAGCGTGAGGCGGCGCGAGACGGTGCGCGCGTTGCCCTGCGCGTCGACGGCGCGGAAGCGCACGGTCAGCGTGACCCGCCGCAGTGCCCGTAGCCGGCGCGCCCTGGCGGCCGTCGTGCGCAGGACCGTGGCGGCCGAGCCGCCCGCGGCCGCGGTGCGGACCGTACGCCGGGCGATCCGGGTGCGCCCGCGCAGGACGTCGATCCGCACGGTGCAGGGCTCCGAGCACCGCAGACGGGCGCGGATGCCGCGGCGCAGCGCCGCGCGCAGGTCGCGCCGCGGGGTGAGGGAGATCGCGCTGAGGAAGGGCGGCGTGCGGTCGGCGAGCACCGGCGTCGGGGTCGGCGTCGGCGTCGGCGTCGGCGTCGGCGTCGGCTGCGGCGCCGGGGTGGGAGTCGGCGTGGGCGTCGGCTGCGGCGTCGGCTCGGGCGGGGGCGGGGGCGGGGTGTAGCCGACCAGCGCGGAGGCATCGAGCCGAGCGCCGGTCGTGACCCGGCCGGCGAGGGACGGGAGCCGCTCGGCGCTGGTGAGGATCTCGCTTCGCAGATCGGCCGCCGTGGTGGCCGGGCGCTGTGCGAGCCGCAGTGCCGCAGCGCCGGAGACGAACGGCGCGGACATCGACGTGCCGTCGGAGTAGACGTACTGGCCGGTCTTGAAGGTGCTCGCGATGTTGACGCCCGGCGCGGCGAGGTCGACCGATGTCGCGCCGTAGTTCGAGAAGGAGGCGAGGTTGTCGTTCTGGTCGGTGGCGGCGACGCAGAGCACGTTGGGCAGGTCGTACTCGCAGGGGTAGGAGCCGGTGCGCGGCGCGTCGAGGTCCTTGGCCTCGTTGCCCGAGGCCGCGACGACGAGCACGTTGGGGATCGCGGCGATCGCATCGCGCTCCGTGCGCGAGAAGCTGTCGCCACCGAGCGAGAGGTTGATGACGCGGGCGCCGGTGCGTGCCGCGTAGCCGTACGCCTTGATCGCCGTGCTCACCGTGCCGGTGCCTTCCGCGTCGAGGACCTGGATCGGGAGCAGCGTCACCTGCCAGGCGACGCCCGTCACGCCCGTCCCGTTGTCGCCCCGCGCGCCCACGGTCCCGGTCACGTGGCTGCCGTGGCCGTCGCCGTCCTCCGGGATGGCGTCGCCATTGGCGTAGTCCCAGCCCCGGACGTCGTCGACCTCTCCGTTGCCGTCGTCGTCGACGCCGGTGACGCCGCTCGCCTCGCGCGCGTTGCGGAACAGGTTGGGCAGCAGGTCGGGGTGATCGAGGTCGACGCCCGTGTCGGCCACGGCGACGAGCACGGAGGAGTTGCCGGTGGTGACGTCCCACGCCTCGGTCGCGCGGATGTCGGCGCCCGGGGTCCCGGGAGGGCCGCCGGACCCAGGTGGGATCGCCTGGCCGGTGTTGCGAAGGCCCCACTCCAGGCCGAAGAACTCGTCGTTGGGCACCCGCTCGTACGCCCGGCGCACGGCGTCGGGCTCCGCGTAAAGGACGTCGTCGTCGCGCTTGAGTGCGGCGATCGCCTCGGCGGCGGTCACGCCGGCCCCGGGCACGACGAGCTCGGTGCGGGCCAGCGGCAGCCCCTCCGCGCGGCGCACGTCGGCGCCTCGGCGCGCGTCGGCGCGCTCACCGGCGTCGGTGCCGGACTTGTAGCGGACGATGACGTCCTGCGCCCGGGCGCTCGCGGGGACGAGCGCGAGCAGGGCGATGGCGAAGAGGAGGGCGAGGATGCGCACCGCGCGGTCGGGTTCCTTCCCTAGCGGCGAAGGGTGATGCGGCGGGTCACGGTGCGGGCGTTACCCGAGGGGTCGGTCGCGCGCAACCGCACCGTCAGGGTGGCACGGCGCGCGGAGCGCAGCCGCCCGAGCCGGGAGCTCGCGGGCCGGAGCGTGGTCGAGAGCCGGTCGGTGCCGGCGGCGCGCAGCGTGCGGCGGGCCAGGAGCTTGCGGCCGCTGAGCAGGTCGGCCCGGACGCTGCAGGGCTCGTCACAGCGCATGCGCACGCGCAGGCCGCGGCGCAGGACCGTGGCGAGCCGCCCGCGGGTGAGCGCGATCCCGTAGATCATCGGCGCGCTGCGGTCGCGCAGCACGATGGTGGTCGTGGGCGCCGGCGACGGTGTGGGCGCCGCCCCGGGCTGCGGCTGGGCGGTGGGGGCGGGCGTGGCGGACGGCGACGGGCTCGGCGTCGGCGTCGGCGTCGGCGTCGGCGTCGGGGTCGGCGTCGGCGAGGGGGAGGGATCGGATTGCGGCGTCGGCGTCGGCGTCGGCTGCGGCGCGGTCTCCGACTCCCCCGCCGGGCGGGCGACACCCACCAGCGCGGCGGCGTCGAGGCGACCGCCCGAGGCCACGCGACCGGTCAGGCTCGGCAGCGGCTCGGCCGTGTCGAGCAGCGCGCTGCGCAGCGCCGGCGCGGAGAGGCCCGGGGTGCGGGAGAGCGCGAGCACCGCGGCGCCGCTGACGTGCGGGGTCGCCATCGAGGTGCCGTCGAGGTAGACCCAGCCGCCGTCCTTCCAGGTGCTCGCGATGTTGGTCCCGGGCGCAGCGATGTCCACGCTCGTCGCCCCGCGGTTGGAGAAGCCGGCCAGGCCGTCGTCCTGGTTGGTGGCGGCGACGCAGACGACGTTGGAGAGGTCGTACTCGCACGGATAGGAGGCGGCAACGTCGGTGTCGAGCCCGTCGTTGCCGGCCGCTGCGACGACGAGCATGTTGGGCGACTCGGCGAGCGCGTCGCGCTCCGTGCGCGAGAAGGTGTCGCCGCCCAGCGAGAGGTTGATGATCCGCGCACCGGCTCGGCCGGCGTAGCGGTAGGCCTTGATCGCGTCGCTGACCGTGCCGGTCCCGTCGGCGCCCAGCACGCGCAGGGGCATGATGGAGGCGTCCCACGCGACGCCGGTCACGCCCGAGCCGTCGTTGCCGCGCGCGGCGATCGTCCCGGCGACGTGGGTGCCGTGGCCGTCGGCGTCCTCCGGCGTGGCGTCGGAGCTGACGAAGTCCCAGCCGCGGACGTCGTCGACGTAGCCGTTGCCGTCGTCGTCGGCGCCGCTCGTCCCGTTCGCCTCGGCCGCGTTGCGGTAGAGATTCGTCGCCAGGTCGGAGTGGTCGGCGGTGATGCCCGTGTCGGCGACGGCCACCACCACGCCGGCCGATCCGCGCGTGACGTCCCACGCCTCGGTCGCCCGGATGTCGGCACCGGCCGTGCCGCTCACGCCGTTGACGGTCTGACCCGTGTTGCGCAGGCCCCACTCGAGGCCGAAGAGCCGGTCGCTCGGCACGGTGGCGAACGCCTCACGCTTGACGTCGGGCTCCGCGTAGAGGACGTCGCGCCGACGCTCGAGCGCGGCGATCGCCTCGCGGGCGCTGACGCCCCGCTCGGGGTCGACGAGCTCGGTGTTGGCGAGGGGCAGCGAGCTCTTGCGCCGCACGTCGGCGCCGCGGCGGGCGTCGGCGCGCTCCTCCGCGTCGGTCCCCGACCGGTAGCGGACGATGACGTCCTGCGCGGAGGCGGAGGCGGGGAGCAGAGCGAGGAGGACGAGCGCGAGCAGGACGGCGGGGGAGCGCATCTTCCTGGGCCTACCCAGGCGGACCCGCCCCGGATCAGCCGTCAGTTCGGCCCGAAACGTTCCGTGGTGATGCGCGACGGCTCGTGGCCGAGGTCGACGAGCGCCGACGCGACAGCTTCGACGAACGCCGTCGGCCCGCAGACGAAGACGCGCGGCGCCGACGCCGGAGCGGCGCCAGCCGCTCGAGCTTGGCGGCGTCGACCCGGCCGGTCTCGCCCGGCCAGCCGGCGGGCGCCTCGCGCGTGAGGGTGACCCGGACGTCGCCGAGCGCCGGCCACTCGTCGCGGTAGTAGACCGCCTCGGGGCGCCGCGCGGAGAGCAGCAGCCGCGCCGGGACGTCGCGCCCGGCCGCGGCGCGGTGGCGCAGCATGGCGCGGAAGGGCACGACGCCCGACCCGCCGCCCACCAGGAACAGCGGGCCGCCCTCCTCCGCGCTCCAGCTGAAGTGCCCAACGTCGACCCTCGGGGTCGGGCCGGCCGAGAGGACGGGGAAGTCCCGCTCGAGGTACTGGCCGGGCGGGAGCCGGTTGGCGTCGCCGCCGGGCCGGCGCCCGCGGAAGCCGCGCGAGACGATGGGCATGGGCGGACCCTAGTTGGGGCGGGCCGGGGCGGCGCGCCCGTCGCTACTGCCGGTGCTCCTTCATTCCCGTCCACGACCCGAGCGCGCGCTCGATCGCGAGGGCGGGGACGATGACGGCCAGCAGGATGAGCCCGAGGCCCCCCGCGCCCTCCACGCTCGCGGCGGCGACGACGAGGGCCGCCGTCACGAGGAACACCGCGACCGCCCGCCACGGGATCTCCTCCAGCCAGTCGCGCAGGGGCTCGGGGCCGGGCTCGGGCTCGCGGCCGGGGCGGGTGTCGATGAGGCCGACGAACATGGCTGTCCGACACACGTTAACGCGGGCGCGCGAGAGATGGTCCGGTTCCGGTACCCCGACCTTCGAAAGAGCCGGTTTCGTCGCGCGACCGCCCGGGGATGTTTCTTCACCACTGAAAACCGGGCGCCGGCCGGGGCAGCCGCGCTCCCTACAAGGAGGCTGTTGTGGCGCTCGACACGACCGAATCCGGAGGGCTTCCGGCTGCTGCACCGCGCCGGCGGGTCCGCTTTGCGCGGTGGCGGCCGCCCGTCGCCCTGGCCGCAGTGCTGCTCGGGCTGGTCGCGGGTCAGGTGGTGGCGTTCATCGTCCTCGCGGCCGGCGGCAACCCGTCCGGGGTGGCGGTCGGCATCGGGTTCCTGGCCGCCGATCTGGTGATCCTCGCGGTCGTCCTCGCCTTCGCCCACCGCGGCGCCGAGCGCCTGACCGCCGGGACGCTGGGGATCCGCCGGGCGCCGTTCTGGCCGGCGCTGGGCTGGAGCGCGGCGATCTTCGCCGCGGTCGGGGGCGCCGAGGGCCTGTGGGTGACCTTCGTGGCCGGGCCCGAGGGCGGCGGCGGCGGGAGCGGCGGCATCGGCGAGGTGGCCGCGCCGGGCGGCGTCCTCTCCGTCGTGCTGATCGTCGCCGGCCTGGCGATCACGGCGCCGATCGTCGAGGAGCTGGCGTTCCGCGGCTACCTGTTCCCGGCCCTCACCCGCTGGCGCGGCCCGTGGATCGCGGCGATCGTCACCGCCCTCCTGTTCGGGGCGGCGCACGTCCTCGTCTACCCGCCCGCCTTCCTGCCCGCGCTGGCGTTCTTCGGCTTCGGCGCCTGCCTGCTCTTCTGGTTCACGGGCTCGCTGCTGCCGGCGGTCGGCCTGCACGCGCTCAACAACGGGATCGCCGCCGGCGTCATGTTCGGCTGGTCGTGGCAGATCCCGCTCCTCGGCTTCGGCGCGGCGGTCGTCGCGATCGTGCTGCTGATGCCGCTGGCGCGCGAGCGCGCGCCGCAGATGGCCTGATCGATCCCGTACCTCCACGACGCAGAAAGGCAGGAGCACCATGGCAACCCAGACCCCCGTCGCCCCGGTCACCGCCTCACCGATCGACGAGCATCCGCCCCCCGTCCAGAGCACCGACGGGCGCTCGGGCCGGGCCGTCGCCGCGCTCGTGCTCGGGATCATCGCCATCCCCGCGGCGGTCATGCCGCTCGCCGGCTGGGTCCTCGGCCTGGTGGCCATCGTCCTCGGACTGACCGCCCGCTCCGACGCCCGGCGCAAGGGCTGTCGCGGCGGGGCGCAGGCGCTGGCCGGCGCGATCTGCGGCGCGCTCGCCCTGCTGCTCGCCACCGGGATCTTCCTGGTCGGGATGGCCAGCATGGCCTAGATGGACGCGGGGTAAGCGACCCGCATGCTGCAGACCCCGTCCGAGATCAGCCACACGCACCTCATCGCCGGCGACCTCCTCGCCGCTGCCGATCCCGGCGCGGCGGTGGAGGTGACCGACCCCGCCACGGGCGCGGTCATCGCGCGCATCCCTGCGGGCGGGGCGGCCGACGCCGAGGCGGCGGTGCGCGCGGCCCGCGCCGCGCAGCCCGCCTGGGCGCGGCTCGGCGCGGGCGAGCGCGCGGGGCTGCTCAAGGCCGGCGCGCGGCGGCTGCGCGAGCACCTCGACGAGATCGCCGAGCTCCAGACCCGCGAGAACGGCAAGCCGCTCTACGACTCGCGCGGCGGCGTCGAGGCGGGCATCGGCGCGATCGAGCAGTACGCCGAGCT
>JAUJME010000263.1 GCA_030447005.1 Solirubrobacteraceae bacterium
TGGCGGGGGAGAGCGACGTGCTCGTCCGCGTGCACTCCGAGTGCCTGACCGGCGATGTCTTCCACTCGCTGCGCTGCGACTGCGGTGAGCAGCTCGAGTCCGCGCTCGCCCAGATCGAGCGCGAGGGCCGGGGCGTCCTGCTCTACCTCGCCCAGGAGGGGCGCGGGATCGGCCTGCTCAACAAGCTCAAGGCCTACCGGCTCCAGGACGGCGGGATGGACACGGTCGACGCCAACCTCGAGCTGGGCCTGCCGGTCGACCTGCGCGACTACGGCATCGGCGCCCAGATCCTCGTCGACCTCGGCCTGACCTCGATCCGGATCATGACGAACAACCCGAAGAAGATCGTCGGCCTGGAGGGCTACGGCCTGGCCGTCACCGAGCAGGTCCCGATCGAGCACGCGCCCAACCCGCACAACGAGGCCTACCTCGCCGCCAAGCGCAACCGGCTCGGCCACACGCTCCACCACCAGGGGCTCGCGCTCGACGAGGAGATGCTGCACTCCGAGCACGTTCACGACCGCGCGGTCGCCGAAGAGCGCGAGCGGGCCGAGTGAGGTATGCCATCGCGGTCGGCCGCTTCTACGAGGAGCTGGCCGAGCGACTGATCGCCGGCGCGCAGCGCGGGTTCGCCGACCATGGCGCCGGCGAGGCCGAGGTCTTCGACGTCCCGGGCGCGTTCGAGCTGCCGCTGGCCGCCTCGTATCTGGCGACCACGGGGCGCTTCGACGGCGTGGCCTGCCTCGGCGCGGTCATCCGTGGGGAGACGGACCACTACGACTACGTCTGCGCCGAGGCCGCTCGCGGGATCCAGGACGTCGGGCTGCGCACCGGCGTCCCCTGCGCCTTCGGCGTGCTGACCGTCCACGACATGGAGCAGGCCATGGCCCGCACGGGCGGCGGCAAGCGCGACCAGGGCTACAACGCCGCCGTGGCGGTGGCGCGCATGGCGGCGCTGCGGGCGGAGCTGGGGCACTGAGACTGCGGCATTGAGGGCCGGTCCTGTGACGGGGCGGGGGTGATCCGTGGCGGTTTTCGGCCGCGATCGCGGGGTGTGGCGATCGAGTGTGCGATTGAGCCCGATATAGGGGTCGAATCGCACACTCGATTCGATCGGCCGAGGTTGCGCCTCTCGCCTGCGCCCGGCCCGCCTAGTCCTTGTCCTTCTTGCCCTTCCCCTTGCCCTTGCCGCCGCTGTTGCCGGGCCCGTCGTCGTCGCCCTCCTCGACCTCCGCGCCACCGCCGCCGACCGCCGCGCGGGCGGCGTCGAGCTCGGCCTGGACCTCGCCGCGCTTGAAGGAGAAGTTGGCCAGGCGGCGCTCGAGGTAGGGGATGCCCTCCGCCGAGCGGCCCGCGCGGTGCAGCGCCGAGCCGAGGTTGAAGAGGGCGAAGCCGCAGGGATCGAGCTTGGTCGAGTTCCCGCAGGCGTCGACGGCGCCCTGCAGCAGCGGGATCGCGCCGGCGTAGTCGCCCGCCTGCGACTTCGCGAAGCCCTGGGCGTTGAGGGTGCTCGCGTCCCCGCTCACCGCCTGGCCGTCCGGTGTCGCGGTGGGCGTCGCCTCGGCCGTCGGGGTCGGCTCGGGCGTCGCGGTCTTCGTCGGGGTCGCCGTCGGCGTCTTCTCGGCGCGCGACTCCTCGCTCTGGGTGCGCTGCGCGCGCGGCTCCTCGCCGCCGCCGCTGAGCGCCGCCACGGCGATGCCGCCGAGGCCCAGGAGGGCGAGGACGGCCAGGATCGGGATCCAGCGGCGCGCGCCGCCGCCCCGCTGCGGGCCGGCGCCCGGGCCTGCGCCGGCCGCCACCGGCTCACGCCGCCACGGCGGCGGCGGGGGCGCGGCGACGGCGGTCCGGGTCGGCGGCGGGGGCACCGCGACCATCTGGCGCGTCGTCTCCAGGTCGTCCTCGGGCGCGGCGAGCGCCGCCTCGAGCGCGTCGACCATCGCGGGGGCGGACGGCCAGCGAGCGGCGGGATCCTTGGCCAGCCCTCGCTCGAGCACGGCGTCGACGGCGGGCGGCAGGCCCGCCCGGACCTCCGACGCGCGCGGCGGCGGATCCTCGATGTGCGCGCGCGCCTGGGCGGCGAAGTGCTCGGCGGTGAACGGCCGGCGTCCCGTCAGGAGCTCGAACCCGACGACGGCGAGGGCGTAGAGGTCCGAGGCGGCGCTCGCCGGGTCGCCGAGGGCCTGCTCGGGCGAGAGGTAGGCGGCGGTCCCGAGCACCTGCCCGGTGGCCGTCATGGCGTCCTCCATGGCGATCCGGGCGATGCCGAAGTCCGCGATCATCAGGCTCTCGCGCTCGTCGAGCAGGAGGTTGGCCGGCTTGATGTCGCGGTGGACGATCCCGGTGGCGTGGGCGGCGGAGAGGGCGGAGGCGGCGTCGCGCAGCCAGCCCACGGCCTTCTCGCGCGGGATCTCGCGCCCCGACTTGAGCACCTGGGCGAGCGAGCCGCCCGTCAGGAGCTCCATGACGATGAACGAGCGTCCCTCGTGCTCGCCGACGTCGTAGATCGTCACCACATGGGGGTGCGAGGAGAGCCCGGCGGCCGCCCGCGCCTCGCGCTGGAAGCGGACCTTGGCGGAGACGTCCTCGTTGAGGTGCTCGGCCAGGATCTTGACCGCCACGTCGCGGCCCAGGAGCTCGTCGTGGGCGGCGTAGACCGACGCCATCCCGCCCGAGGCCACGTGTCCCTTGACGCTGTAGCGATCGGGCAGGGGGATATGGGCGGAGCTCACCGGTCCCACGGTAGCCCGGGCACTACCCGGGGTCGCGGCCTCCTATACTCCCCGCCCTCATGGCACGCGTCTGCGTCTCCTGCGGCAAGCGCCCCGCCTTCGGGCAGAGCCGCTCCCATTCCATGGTCGCCACCAAGCGCCGGTTCAACCCGAACGTCCAGAAGGTGCGCATCAGCGTCGGCGGCGCGCCCCAGCGGGCCTACGTCTGCACCCGCTGCCTGAAGGCCGGCAAGGTCACCAAGGCGTAGCCGGGCGCCTCGCGCCCGTGATCGATCCCAGCCTCGTCCGCTTCCGTGCCGTCGTCGAAGGCGCGCTGAGCGCCCTCGAGACGCGACGCAGGGAGGTCAACGACCTCAACGTCTTCCCCGTCGCCGACGGCGACACCGGCGACAACATGGCCCTCACGCTGCGGGCGGTGCTCGAGGAGCTCGACCGCCTCTCCGACGGCCGCTCGCTCGACGAGATCGGCCGCGAGGAGATCGTCGACTCCGTCGCGCGCGCGGCCCTGCTCGGCGCCCGCGGCAACTCCGGCGTGATCCTCTCCCAGCTCATCCGCGGCGCGGCCGAGGAGCTCATCTCGCGGCCGGGGGAGCTCGTCGACCCCGTGCTGGTCGGCGCCGCGCTGGCCCGCGCCGCCGACCGCGCCTACGACTCCGTCCGCGAGCCGGCGGAGGGGACGATCCTCACCGTGGTCCG
>JAUJME010000264.1 GCA_030447005.1 Solirubrobacteraceae bacterium
GGGTCGGCAAGGGCGGCGTGGTGCGCGACCCGGCGCTGCGGCGCGAGGCGCTCGTCGGCGTCGGGAAGGCCGCCGAGCCCGCCGGCGCCGCGGTCCTCGGCTTCGCCTCGTCCGGGCTGCCGGGGCCCAAGGGCAACCGGGAGACCTTCATCCACCTGGCCGAGCCGGGCCGCGCGGGCGCGCTGCCCGCCGGGCCGGACGCGCTGGAGGCGGCCGCGCGCGAGGTCGAGCCGTGAGCGCCGCCCGGGTCGCCACCGTCCTGACCCACCGGCGCGCGGAGGACACCGCCGAGGCGCTGCGCCTGCTCATCGAGACGGCTCGCGCCCAGGGCGTGGCGCTGCGCTTCGACGAGTCCGAGACCGCCAAGCACGGGCTCTCGCCGGCCGATGGGATCGAGCTCGACGCGCCGCTCTCGCGCGAGGTCGACCTCTGCCTCGTCCTGGGCGGCGACGGCACGATCCTCACCGGCCTGCGCTGCTATGCGGGCACCGACGTCCCCGTCTTCGCGATCAACTACGGCGAGGTCGGCTTCCTCGCCACGCTCGATCCCGAAGACCTGCGCCCGGCGTTCGAGCGGGCGTTCGCGGGCGACTTCGAGCGGCTCATGCTCCCCGCGGTGGTCGTGCGGCGGGAGGGCGGCGAGGACTGGCTGGCGATGAACGACGTCTCCGTGCACCGCCGGCCCGGGCTGCGGGTCGCCGACCTCGGCTACAAGCTCGGCGGCGAGGAGATCGGCCGGGTCCGCTGCGACGGCCTGGTGGTCGCCACGCCGGCGGGCTCGACGGGCTACAACCTCGCCAACGGCGGCCCCGTCCTCGCCTGGGGCGTCGCGGGCTTCGTCGTCTCGTTCATCGCCCCGCACTCGCTCACCGCGCGGGCGCTCGTCGTGGCGCCCGGCGACCGGCTCACGGTGGTCAACGCCTCGCGCGAGGAGCCCGTCGACGTCCACGTGGACGGCCGCCCCGCCTGCCGGCTGCCGGCCGGCGACGAGATACACGTGGAGTTCGCGCGCGCCACGGCGTGCCTCGCCCAGCTCCCGGGCGCGAACTTCTACCACCGGCTGCGCGACCGGTTCGGGCGGCTGGCTTCGTGAGTGACGTCGTCCGGACTGAGGAGCTTGCGACGAAGGTGGGCCGAAACAGCTCTTTTTCTCCGTAGGCGCTGCAGTCCGTCTTGGCCCGCTGGTAGACCCCCGGGCATGCTCTGCGAGCTGCGCGTCGAGAACCTCCTGCTCATCGAGCGGGCCGAGCTGCGGCTGGGTCCGGGCCTCAACGTCCTGACGGGGGAGACGGGCGCCGGCAAGACCGTGCTCGCCCACGCGCTGGACCTTCTGCTGGGCGGCAAGCCGCGCGCGGGGATCGTGCGCCCGGGCGCGGCCGAGGCCTACGTCGAGGGCGTCTTCACGCTGCCCGACGAGCTGCGGGCCGAGCTCGGCGACCGCCTGCCCGAGGACGCCGAGGAGGTGGTGCTCGCCCGGCGCGTCAGCGCGGAGGGGCGCACCCGCGCCTACCTCGGCGCGCGCTCGGCGACCGCGGCCGATCTGCGCGACGTCGGCGGCCGCCTCGTCTCCTTCTACGGTCAGCACGAGCACCGCAAGCTGACGCTCGCCGCCTCGCAGCTCGAGATCCTCGACGGGTTCTGCGGCCCGGAGCAGGCCGCGCGTCGGGCGGCGTTCGCGGAGGCCTACGCCAGCGAGCGCGCCCTCGTCGCCGAGCTCGAGGCGCTGCGCGCGCGGGCCGGGGCGCGCGAGCGCGAGATCGACCTGCTCGAGTGGGAGCTCGCCGAGATCGAGCGCGCGGACCCCTCCGTCGAGGAGGAGGCCCGGCTGATGGCCGAGCGCGAGCGGCTGCGCCACCTCGAGGCGCTGCGCGGCGCGGCCGGCGCGGGGGTCGAGGCGCTCTCGCCCGAGTCGGGCGGCGCCGGCGCGGTCGAGGCGCTGGCGGCCGCCACGGCGGCGATCGACGCCGTGGCCGGCGTGGATCCGGCGCTCGACGAGCTGGGCGCGCGGCTGGGTGCGCTGGCGGTCGAGGCCGACGACGTGGCGGCCGAGCTGCGGCGCTACGGCGAGGGGGTCGAGGGCGAAGGGGCGGCGGCGGGCCATCTCGACGAGCTCGAGGAGCGCCTGGCGCTGCTCGAGCGGCTCAAGCGCAAGCACGGCGGCACCATCGAGGCGGTCCTGGCCCACGCCGAGGAGTGCCGCGCGCGGCGCGACGAGCTCGCCGGCGCCGAGGAGGCGATCGAGGCGGTCACCGGCCGGCTGGCCGAGGTGGCGATGGACCTCGCCGAGCGGGCGGCGGCGCTACGGGCGGCGCGCGAGGCGGCGGGCGCCGAGCTCGCGGTGGCGGTGCGAGAGCGGCTCGCCGAGCTGGCGATGGAGGGCGCGAGCTTCGAGGCCGCGCTGCGCGGGCGCGACGGCTACGGCCCTTCGGGCGCCGACGACGTCGAGTTCCTGATCGCCCCGAACCCCGGCGTGCCGGCCGGGCCGCTGCGCGACACCGCGTCGGGCGGCGAGCTCTCGCGGGTGATGCTTGCGCTGATGAGCGTCGCGGCGCGGACGGGCCCCGGCACCCTGGTCTTCGACGAGGTCGACGCGGGGATCGGCGGCAAGACCGCGCGGGCGGTCGGCGAGCAGCTGCGCGAGCTCGCCGACGGCCGCCAGGTGGTCTGCATCACTCACCTGCCGCAGATCGCCTCGCTGGCCGAGCGCCACTTCACCATCGTCAAGGACACGACCGCGGGCACCGCCCGCACGACCGTCTCCGAGCTCGCCCGCACGGAGGTCGTCGGGGAGATCGTGCGGATGCTCGGCGCCGACGGCGAGGACGTCGCGGCGCGCCGCCACGCCAAGGAGCTCCTGCGGGCGGCGGCCTGAGCGGCGTCCGCGTGTACCGCCGTCCCGGCCCCTAGACTCCATAACCCATCATGCCGATGCCCGAGAACCGCTCCCGCACCCGTTTCATCTTCGTCACCGGAGGCGTCGTCTCCTCGCTGGGGAAGGGCATCGCGGCGGCGTCGATCGGGCGCCTGCTCGTCGCCCGCGGGATGAAGGTCGCGCTGCAGAAGTTCGACCCCTACATCAACATCGACCCGGGCACGATGTCGCCCTTCCAGCACGGCGAGGTCTTCGTCACCGAGGACGGGGCGGAGACCGATCTGGACCTCGGGCACTACGAGCGTTTCACGGACTCCAACACCTCGCGCGGCTCCAACGTCACCGCCGGCGCGATCTACAACTCCGTCATCCGCAAGGAGCGCCGCGGCGACTACCTCGGCGGCACGGTGCAGGTCGTCCCGCACATCACGGACGAGATCAAGCACCGCATCCAGCTGATCGCCGAGGCGCAGGACGTCGACGTGGTCATCACGGAGATCGGCGGCACGGTGGGCGACATCGAGTCGCTGCCGTTCCT
>JAUJME010000265.1 GCA_030447005.1 Solirubrobacteraceae bacterium
GAAGGCGGGCATGGGTCAGTTACACCTGGGTGTGGAAGATGTCCTGGTAGGCCTCGGTGGCCTTCGTGCGGATCTGCGAGGCCATCTGCATCGAGAGCCGTGCGCGCTCGACCGCCATGACCACCTGCGTGGGATCGGTGACCGTCCCGGCCGCGAACGCCTGGGAGGCGCCCGCGGCTTCGTTCTGGGCGCTGTTGAGCGCCCCGATCGAGTTGGCGAGCATGTCGCCGAAGCCGGCGCCCTGGCCCTGGGCGGCCTGGTCGCGGACGGAGCCCGTGGCGTCGGAGAGCCCCGGGATCTGCCACTCGGCGCCGGAGACGGCGAAGGAGGGATCGATCGGCATCAGCGGAGGAGGTCGAGGGTCTTGGAGAACATCTGCTTGGAGGCCTGCATCGCGGTGACGTTGGCCTCGTAGGCCCGCGAGGAGGAGATGAGGTCGACCATCTCGGTGACCGAGTCGACGTTCGGCATGGCGACGTAGCCCTGCGCGTTGGCGTCGGGGTGGCCGGGGTCGTAGACCATCTTCGGCGGGTTGGGGTCCTCGGAGATCGCCGCGACCTCGACGCCGCCCGGGGTGGAGCCGGCGTTCGGGCCGTTGCCGACCATCGCGCTGCGCAGCTGCGCGCCGAAGTCGGCACCGCCGGCGGCCTGCTGGAGGACGACCTCCTTGCGGCGGTACGGGCCGCCGTCGGCGCCGCGCGTCGTCTGGGCGTTGGCGAGGTTCTCCGCCGTGACGTCCATCCGCAGCCGCTCGGCGGTGAGGCCGGTGGCCGAGATCTCGAGGGAGTCGAAGAGGCCCATCAGGCGACGCCCATCGCGGAGCGGAGGATGGCGATGCGGGCCGCCGCGACGGTCACGGCCGTCTGGTGCTCGAGGCCGTTGGCGGCGAGCTTCGCCGACTCGGCGTCGACGTCGACCGTCGAGCCGTCGGCGCGCATCGGGCCGGCGGCGTCGACCGCCGGGGCGAAGGCGGCGGACTCCAGCGCGCTGTGCGGCTTGCGGGCGCCCATCGCCTGGGCGAGCGCGGAGTGGAAGTCGACGTCCACCCGCTGGTAGCCCGGGGTGTTCGCGTTGGCCAGGTTGGCCGCGAGCGCCTCGTTGCGCATGGAGGCACCCTGGATGGTGCGCTCGAGTGCGATCTGGGTGGTGTCGTAGAGCACGGACGGGTCTCCTTGCGGTTGCAAAGCGGCGTTCCATCCGTGGATTGCCTTCTCTCACTGCGCCCCCATCCTTGGGGACACGGCCTACATCGGCGGGTGTGGCGGGGGACTTGAGCGGTCTATGCGGCGCCGTCGAGGCGCCCGGCCCGCGGGGCCGCGTGGCCCGTGCTGGCGGCGTAGCCGCGGACGGCGCCGCGGCCCCGGCCGAGGGTGCCGAGCTCGCGGGCGGTCTCGGCGCGCGCGCCGGCCAGCGCGGCCGTCACGAGGGCCTGGATCCCGGCCAGGCGCTCGAGCAGGTGGCGGGCCTCCGCGGGCGGGGCCGGGGGCAGTGTGGCGAGGATCGCCTGGCGCTCGCCGGCGAGCAGCGCGAGGTCCTCCCAGGCCTGCGAGCCGACGAGGGTCGTCTCGCGCTCTGCGAGGGCGACCAGGCGCTCGTAGGGCGCCAGGGCGCTCACGCCGCCGCGGCGCCGATCTGCGCCCACGACTCGCGCAGCTCGCCGAGCTGGGCGTTGACCCAGTCGAGCTTCGTGGCGTCGCGCTCGCCGCGCCCCTCGGAGAGGTGGCGCAGGAAGAAGACGTAGAGGCCCTGGAGGTTGGAGGCGATCTCGCCGCCGGCCTCGAGGTTGAGGGTCGCGAGCAGCTCCTCGATGATCATCTCGGCGCGCCGCAGACGGTCGTCGGACTCCGTGTGGCGCTCCTCGCGCATGGCGAGGGCCGCCTGGTGGAGGAAGCGGCGGGCGCCGTCGTAGAGCATCACGACGAGGCGCTCGGGCGGCGCGGTGAGGATGGAGGACTCGCGGTAGGCCGCGGTGCTCCGGGAGGGGGCGTAGGTCGACAAGGCGCTTCAGCTCTCCAGGGGAGGACGGGACGGGATGCCCCGGTGATCGGCCCGGAGCCGGCGGAGTTGAGCGGCTAGCGGAAGTTCAGCGTTGCGAGCTGGCCCTGCAGCCACGCCTGCTGGGTCTGCGACGCCTGCATCGCCGACTCCATGGCGGCGAACTGCGCCTTCAGGCGCTTCTCGCGGGCGGCCAGACGGGTCTCGGCGCGCGACATGGTGTCGGTGAGGCGCTTCTGCTCCTCGGTGGAGTTCTTCAGCCGGCCGTCGATCTCCCCGGTCGTGCCGACCTGGTTCTTGACGAGCGCCTCGATGCGGTGGGCGAACCCCTCGACCCCCGGCTCGCCGCCCAGCAGCTTGCGAACCGCCAGGGAATTGGTGTCGAGCGCCTTTGCGAGCTTCGCGTCGTCGATGACGAGGGCGCCGGAGATCGCGCCCATGCCCGCGCCGATCGCGCCGGTCGAGATGCCGAGGTCGGCGAGGGCGTCGAAGTCGGCCGGGTTGCCGGCCACGATGTCGGAGATGCCGCGGCGGAACGTGTCGAGCATCCGGTTGAGCGGCGAGTCGCCGAAGAGCGTGCCCTTGAGCGCGTCGCTCGTGGTCTTGGCATCGGGGATCGCCTTCTCGCTGAGCTTGCCGCGTGTCGCGTTGACCACGGCGTTGTAGGCCTCGACGAACGCCTTGACCTTGCCCTTGACGGCCTCCTTGTCGACCGCCGGCGCGCTGACGTTGATCGTCACGTCCGCGCTGGTGATCGCCTTGAGCGTGAGCTTGACGCCGGGGATGGCGTTGTCGATCACATTGGAGGTCGACTCGAGCGTGGTCGTCGAGCCGTTCAGGCGATACTTGGCGTTCGTGCCCTCCTTGTAGCGCGCGGCGTCCTCGACGAGCTGCGTGCCCGAGACCGTGAAGCCGCTCGTGGTGGGGACGCCCGTGGTCCGCGAGGACAGCACGAGGGACTTGACGGTCGGCTGCGTCGGATCGAGCGCGACGGCGGCCGCGTAGACGGGCAGGTCGGAGCGCCCGTTGATGAGCGACGCGAGGCTCTCGATGGACGTGTTCGCGGGCACGTTGAGCGTGATCGGCGTCGTCGAGCCCGCCGGCGTGAAGTCGATCGTCTGGTCGCTCGTCGACGGCGTGTAGGCGAAGGTCCGCTGCGTCGAGCTCGCCAGGCCGGTGACCGCGATGCTGGTGGCTCCGATGCCGGCGCCGCCGGTCACCTCGGCGCCCACGCGCGTCGCGTCGGAGGACTCCGCGGTCTGCTTCTCGGTCCACACGGTCCCGGAGCGCAGGGCCTCGGCGGCCGAGCGCAGTGCCGAGAGCTTGGACTGGATGTCCTTGAGACTCGTGTCGCGGGTGGTGAGGCGGGACTTCTGCAGCTGGACGCGCAGCAGGCTCTGGCGCTCGAGCGCC
>JAUJME010000266.1 GCA_030447005.1 Solirubrobacteraceae bacterium
TCGACCTGCTCGGCGTCCGGCCGGGGGAGACCTTCCGCGAGGTGCTCGTCGGCGAGGTGGCGGTCCTGGCGGGCGAGCGCCGCCAGGGCGTCGAGGCCATCGAGGCCACGAGCGCCACCGCGGTCGCCGCGTGGGTCGCGGAGCAGCTGGGCGAGCGTGTGGCGCGGGAAGCGGCGCGGCCCGTGTGGCTGGAGGCGCTGCGCCGCGCGGAGCTGGTGGAGGCCGGGGTGGGCGCGCCCGCGGGTGCCGGGGCCGCTCAGCCCTCCCAGCCATAGACCACCGCCCGCAGGAGGACGCCGTGGGGTTGAATACCTGGAATGGCCCATCTCCTCGATCTCACCTCCCAGGGCGACGTCGGCACGATCTCCGACGAACGCAAGCTCTCCTCGATCAAGCTGATGGAGCCGCAGCAGCTCTACGAGCTGTGGGAGCGCCAGCAGTGGCAGTCGCAGGCGATCGACTTCACCCGGGACGCCCAGGACTGGCAGGCGCTCTCCGAGGCCGACAAGCGCGACATCTCGTGGGTGCTCTCCTCGTTCTTCATCGGGGAGGAGCGGGTCACGACGCAGTTCTCGGGGCTCGTGCAGGCGTACGAGACCCAGGGCGAGGAGGCCTACCTCACGACCCAGCAGGTCGACGAGGCGCGCCACGCGCAGCACTTCAACAACTTCTACGCGAAGGTCCTCGGCCGCGACGGCACCTTCGACGACCGGCTCGCCCGCGCCCGCGCCGATCTCAACGACGACTTCGTCAAGCTCTTCGACGGCTACCTCGTCGACGCCGGCCGCGCGCTGATCGCCAACCCGGCCGAGGTCGAGGCGAAGGTCGACTTCGTGACGACCTACCACATGATCATCGAGGGGACGCTGGCGCTCACCGGCCAGCACTTCGTCACCCGCGCCTTCGAGGAGCGCGGCATCCTCCCCGGCTTCACGGAGGGCTTCCGCAACATCTCCAAGGACGAGCACCGCCACGTCGCCTACGGCACCTGGTTCCTCCAGACGAAGGCGCACGACCCGGCGCTGCGCCGCCGCATCGAGGACCGCCTGCTCGAGCTGCTGCCGACGACGGCCGGCGTGCTCGTCCCGCCCGGCGCCGACCCCAACGACTTCGAGCTGCTGGGCTACGGCTCCGCCGAGGTCAACGCGTTCGCCTTCACCGCGCTCTCGCGGCGGCTGAAGGTGATCGGCGTCGACATGGCCGCCGCGGCCGCCTAGGCCTGGTTGAACGCTCGCCCATCCCCGCCGCGAACGTCGCGGGACCCACCGCCGGCGGTGGGTGGATGGACGTGGGCGCGCGGCGCGCCCTCGCGGTCGCCTAGGCCTGCGCGACGCCCAGCGCGCGGTCGAGCTCGTCGAGCACGGCCGGGTCGGCGGTCGCGTCGAACTTCCGCGCGAAGTCCGTGCCCGAGGCCAGGACGGCGTCGAGGTCGGCCGTGCGCAGGAGGCGCGGGTGCGGATCCCCGGCGGGCCAGGCCATGTGGCGCCGCCCGTCGCCGCTGAGCCGCAGGCCGCCGTGGCCGTGCAGGACGGTGTGGGGGAAGGCCTCGGTCGGCATCAGCGTGCGGCGGAAGTGGGCGAGCAGCCGCGGCTCCTCGCGCGCCGCGCGGTCGACGAGCTCGACGCAGCGCCGGGAGAGCGTCAGCCAGTCCGAGCCGCGCCGGCACGGCCGCGCGGGCGTGAACGGCGTCCGCGCCCGCCGGCCGAGCAGGACGGCGCCCGACGGGTACTCGCGCAGCGCCAGCAGCGGGCGGGCGGCCGCGACGGCGCGCCGGGCCCGGCGCCCCGGCTCGGGCACCCGCCGCCACGCGTAGTGGTAGCGGCGGGCGAACTCGTCGCCGCCGTCGCGCCGCCACGGGGGCGGGGGCACCTCGTGGCCCTCGACGAAGCCGTCGTACTCCGTCGCGGCGAGGTCGCGCTCGGCCGCCTCGAGCGGGCGCGCCGGGTAGTCCTGGCCCGAGAGGGTCGTCAGCCAGTCGAACTCCGCCTCGCGCAGCGCGAAGGCCAGGCAGCGCAGGAGCATGTCGAGCTGGGAGCCGCGACCCCACTCGACCGGCGCGGCCGGCACGAGCCAGACGCGGCCGAGGGCGCGCAGCGCGGCGGCGTCGAGCGGCGCGCCGCGCGGGTCGTGGTGGACGAGGACGGGCGCCGCCGGGCTGAGCGTGCGGATCGTCCGCACGAGGCGCAGCACCTGGCCGGGCAGCGCGTGGGAGGCGACGAGGTAGGCGACGGTCGTCATGAAGCGGTGCGCCGGGACAATATGCTCCGTCGGCATGCCCGCCGCCGCTCCCGGGACCCTGCGGACCCGACGGATCGCCGCGGCGCTCGCGCTCGCCGCGCTGCTGCTCGCGGCCGGCTGCGGCAGGACGGCAGGGATCGACCGCGGCGGCCGGGTGGTCGGCGACACCCTGACGGTCTACGCGCTCGTCCCCTCGCCCGGCGAGGGCGCGGCGCGCGACCTCGTCGACGGCCAGCGGCTCGCGCTGCGCGAGGCGGGCGGGCGGACCGGCCCCTTCAAGGTCAACCTCGCCTCGCTCGACGAGACCCGCGGGGAGCGGGAGGCCTTCGAGCTCCCCGGCGCGGTCGCCGCCTCGGTCCGCCAGGCGATCGCCGACCCCCAGATCATCGCCGCGGTCGCCGACCTCGGCGACGAGACCGCGCGGACCTCCATCCCCCTGCTCAACGCCGCCGGGATCCTCCACGTCTCCCCGGGCGCCACCTACCCCGGCTTCCTGCGCGAGGTCGAGCCGGGGGAGCCCGAGCGCTGGTACCCGGCCGGCGAGCGGACCTTCTTCCCGCTCGTGCCCGACGCCGCCGCCCAGGCCCGCGCGCTGGCCGGCGCGCTCGAGGGGCGGGTGCTCGTCGAGCAGGAGGAGAGCCCCGGCGGGCGCGCCTTCGGCGCCGCGCTGCGCGCCGCGCTCGGCGACCGCCGCCTCGTCGCGGGCGCCGCGCGCGCCGACGCCGCCGTCTACGCGGGCACGGACCCCCGCGACGCCGCCGGCGTGGTCGACGCTCTGCTGCGCGAGAACCGCAGCCTCACCGTCCACCTGCCCTCCGCGCTCGCCGGCGCGCCCGTCGCGCGGCGGGCCCGCGTCGCCGCGGTCACCGCCCGGCCCGAGCCGTCGCGGGCCTTCTCGCGCGCGTTCCGCGAGGCGTTCGGCCGCGACGCCACCCCCGCCGCGGCCGCCGGCCACGCGGCGATGGAGGCGGTGCTGCGGGCGCTCGGGCGGGCGGGGAAGCGGGCCTCGAACCGCCAGGCGGTCATCGAGGCCTTCCGCGCCGACCCGCCGCCCGCGCCGGAGCTGCGGCTGCGCAGCTACCGCGGCGGCGAGCCGGTCAGCCGCCCGCTGCGCTAGGACTCGAGCGTCGCGTCGAGCGTGATCTCGTCGACCCCGGCGAGCGCCTT
>JAUJME010000267.1 GCA_030447005.1 Solirubrobacteraceae bacterium
GCGTCCGCACCGGCCGGCGCGGCCTCCTGCACGGGCATCGGGCGCCCGTGCTGGTCGTAGGTGACCCGCGGCCCGGCCGGCGGCGCGCCGGCCCCCTGCTGCTGGCCATGGCTGGACTGCGTCTGCTTCTCGTCGAGCTTCGCCTGCGCCTGCTCGGCCATCGCCTGGGCCTGCTCGGCCATCTTCTTCGCGCGGTCCTTGAGTCCCATGGCGCCGAGTCAACCGGAGTCGGGCGGCCGGCGCAAGCGCGGCTCGCGGACGGCGTCGGTGAAGCGGCGCGGAACCGCGGCGTCCTCGCCCTCCTCCCACAGCGTCACCACCACGAGCTCGCCGCGCGGGCGGTCGTGGAGGCAGACGAAGATCAGCGACCCGTCGCGGACGTCGACCGTCCCGCGCCGCGTGCCGGGCGAGGTGTGCCCCACCTCCCACGCGCGCGAGACCCGCTCGATGATCTCCGTGCGCGGGTCCAGCGTGCCCCGCACCCGCTGGCGGTAGCGGTCGGCGGCGTGGTCGGTGACGGCGATCAGCACCCGGGCGAAGTGGGCACCAGGCCGGCCAGCGCCGCGGCGGTGGCCTGCCGCCGGTCATAGGTGACGAAGCCGTCGAGCGGCGACAGCAGCGCCGCAGCGACCACGTGGATGGCGTCGAGGGTCCGGAGCTCAGGCCCGCCGAGCGCCCCGGCGGCGCGGAGAACGCCCCGGTCGACGGGGTGCAGGGCGACGGCATCGCAGACCGCCTGGGCGCGTGCCACGAGCGCCTCGGCAGGCAGTCCCGGGTCCTGGGCCGCCGCGCGGCGGATCGCGCGGGGGACCTCGGCCAGCACGAGATCGGACGCCACGAGGTCCGCCCCGCTCAGCGCGGCGCGCAACGCGGGACTCTCGGGCTCGTCGCGCACGAGCTTGACCAGCGCCGAGGCGTCCGTGTAGAGCAGCGGCACCGCGCTCAGCGCTCGGCGCGTAGGTCCTCGAGCGCGCGGCTGAGCGCCCGGACGTCGCCGTCGAGCTCGAGCGGGCCCGGCAGGTCGCGCCGTCGCGGCGCCGACACGAGGCCTTCGGCGACCAGCCGGTCGAGCGCCGAGCCGGCGGCGGGAAGCGGACCCAGTTCGGCCACCGGCCGGTTGCGGTCGGTGATCACGATGCGCTCCCCGCGCTCGATCCGCCGCAGGTAGCGGCTGAGGTTCTGCCGCAGCTCGCCGACGCCGACGGTCTCCGTCATGTACACGAACGTAGCATCAGCCGAGCAGTGCGTCGAGCCCGACGGTGAGCGGCTGTGGCAACCCGGCCACTCGGCGGACCGCGAGGAGGACGCCGGGGGTGAAGGCGGCGCGGTCGGTGGTGCGGTGCTCGATCGTGAGCGTCTGCCCGACGTCGCCGAGGATGACCTGCTGGTCGGCGACGACGCCCGTCAGGCGGATGGAGTGGATCGGCACGTCGCCCTCCATGAGCTGGGCGGTGCGCGCCGCGGTGCCCGACGGCGCGTCGACCTTCGCCGGGTTGTGGGCCTCGACGATCTCGGCGTGGCGCATGTGGCGCGAGGCCTCGGCCGCGAAGCGCATCATCAGGACGGCCCCGATCGCGAAGTTCGGCGCGAAGAAGGCCTTGGCCTGCGAGCCCTCGGCGGCCGCGCGCAGCGCGTCGAGGTCGAAGCCGGTCGTCCCGATCACCACGTGGACGCCGGCGGCCAGGCAGGCCCGCGCGTTCTCGAGCGCCTGGTCGGGGCGGGTGAAGTCGACGACGACGTCGGCGCCCCCGAGCACCTCGGAGAGCGCGGTGCCGAGGGCCGGGTCGGCGCGGCCGCTGAGCTCGAGGTCCTCCGCCGCCTCGACGGCGGCGCACACCTCGCGGCCGACCTTCCCCGCCGCGCCGGCCACCGCGACGCGCATCGGCGCGCTCACGCGGCGCCCGGGCACAGCGGCGCGACCGCCGCCCGGAAGGCATCCTCGTCGGGCCCGATGCCCGCGGCGCTCAGGCGCCCGGGCGGCCACAGCTCCGTGGCGAGCGCCCGGAGGTCGTCGAGGGTGACGGCGTCGAAGCGCTCGATGAGCTCGTCGGGCTCGAGCAGCGGGAGGCCGAAGAGGATCGAGCCGCCCAGGCGGTTCATCCGCGCGCTCGAGGACTCGAGCCCGAGGACGACCCGCGCCTTCACGTTCTCCTTCGCCCGCTCGAGCTCGAGCTCGGTCGCCGGGTCGGTGCGCATCCGGTCGAGCTCTGAGCCGATGACCTCCATCGCCTCGGTCAGGTTGTCGGGGCGCGTGCCGACGTAGAGCCCGACCTGGCCCGTGTCGGCGAACTGGCCCGCGAAGGAGTAGACGGCGTAGGCGAGCCCGCGCTCCTCGCGGACGGCCTGGAAGAGCCGCGAGGACGACAGGCCGCCGAAGATCGCGTCGAGGACCCGGACCGCGTAGCGGCGCTCGTCGTGGCGCGCGAGCCCGGGGCCGCCGAGGCAGACGTGGACCTGCTCGGTGTCCTTGCGCTGGAAGCGCACGGTGGGCGGCGGGTCGGCCGGCGCGCGCTCGGGCTCGGGGCCCGCCTCGCCGGCCCGTAGGTCGCCCAGCGTCCGCTGGGCGAGCTCGACCACGGCGTCGTGGTCGACCGAGCCGGCCGCCGCGACGACCACCGACCGCGGCACGTAGCGCCGCGCGTGGAAGGCGGCGATCTGGTCGACCGGCGTGTCGGCGATCACCGGCGCGCGGCCGATGATCGACCGGCCGAGCGGGTGCTCGCCGAAGACGGCCTCGCCGAGCGCGTCGAAGACGGATTCCTGCGGCTCGTCCTCGTACATCGCGATCTCCTCGAGCACAACCGCGCGCTCCGGGTCGACGTCGCGGAAGACGGGCCGCCAGACCATGTCGGCCATCACGTCGAAGGCGCGCGGCATGTGCTCGTCGAGCAGCCGCGCGTAAACCGTGGTGGTCTCCTTGTCGGTGCCCGCGTTGAGCTCGGCGCCCATCCCGTCGAAGAGCTCGTCGATCTCCGCGGAGCCGAAGCGCTCCGTGCCGCGGAACAGCATGTGCTCGAGGAAGTGCGAGAGGCCGGCCTCCGCCTCCGCCTCCCCGCGCGAGCCGGCGCCCACGAAGAAGCCGAGGGCGGCGGACCGCACGGAGGGCATGGCCTCCGTGACGATCCGCAGCCCGTTGTCGAGCTCCGTGAGCCTGTGCTCGGCCAACTAGCCGCGATCCGGATCGCGATCGGCGCGCGGGCCGCGCGGCCCGCGCTCGCGATCGCGCCCGCCGCGGCCGCCGTCGCGCCCGCCGCCGCCGCCGCCGTTGCGCCGCGGCCCGCGGTCGCCGCGGTCGCCGCCGCGGCCACCGCCGCCGCCGCCCGAGCCCACCGAGGCGAGCTCGTCGGCCGACTTGCCGGCGATCTCGGGGTCCTCGGCCAGGCGCAGGCCGATGCGGC
>JAUJME010000268.1 GCA_030447005.1 Solirubrobacteraceae bacterium
TGAGCAGGATGGAGTCCGGGATGGCGATCTTGCCGACGTCGTGCAGCGGCGCGGCGGCGCGCACGAGCGCGACCGCCCCGGTGCCGAGCCCCAGCCGGCGGCCGAGCAGCGCCGCGAGGTGCGCGACCCGCTCGGTGTGCTCGTGCGTGTTGTCGTCGCGGTAGTCCGCCGCCACCGCCAGCCGGCGCAGCGCGTCGCGCCCGGCCGCCTCGACCTCCCGGCGGCCGTTGACCGCCTGGGCGGCGACCACCGCCTCGAGCTCGTCGACCCGGGCGCGCAGCGCGTGGCGCTCGATGGCGCGGGCGAGGCGGCGGTCCGTCGACACGTCGGCGAGCTCGTCGGCGGAGATGAGGGCGATCGCGAGCCCCGTGCCGAGCGGGTCCAGGCGCTCGCGCAGCGCGGCGGCGCCGCCGTCGAGGACCACCACCGCGTCGACCCGTCCGCCCGCCACGGCGGCGGCGGCCGCGTCGGCGTCGGGCGCGTGCGCCAGCAGCTCGGCGCCGCCGTCCGCCAGCCGCCGGCGCAGGGCGCCGGCGGCTTCGGCGGCGCCGCCCGTGGTCAGGATCTGCGCTCCGCGCAGCGAGGCAGGGCTCATACTCCGCCCCATCATGCCGCCTCCGTCAGCAGACCCGCGCGTCGGCACCACGCTGGCCGGCTACCGAATCCTCGAGTACCTCGGGCGGGGCGGGATGGGCGTCGTCTACCGGGCCGAGCACCTGCGCCTCGGCCGCCCCGCCGCGCTCAAGATCGTCGCCCCTGAGCTCGCCGACGACCCGGCGTTCAGCGAGCGCTTCGCGCGGGAGGCGCGGACCGCGGCCACGCTCGAGCACCCGCACGTCGTCACCGTGTACGACGCCGGGGAGGCCGACGGGGTGCTCTATCTCGCGATGCGGCTGATCGAGGGCGGCGACCTGGCCGTCGAGCTGGTCACCCGCGGCGCGCTCGAGCCCGCTCGGGCGATCGAGATCTGCGGCCAGGTGGCGGGCGCGCTCGACGAGGCCCACGCGCGCGGGCTCGTCCACCGCGACGTCAAGCCGGCCAACGTCCTGCTCGACGCGCGCGGCGCCTACCTGACCGACTTCGGTCTCGCGCACGGCACCCCGACGGGCGGGGCGACCCAGCCGGGGGACCTCGTGGGGACGATCCACTACGTCGCGCCGGAGCAGATCCAGGGCGCCGACGTGGCGGGCGCCGCCGACCAGTACGCGCTCGCCGCCGTCCTTCACCACTGCCTGTGCGGCGCGCCGCCGTTCGGGCGCTCCTCCGACGTGGCGGTGATGTACGCGCACCTCCACGACGACCCGCCGGCGGCGTCGGCCGTGCGGCACGGGCTGCCGCCGGCGCTCGACGCGGTCCTCGCCCGCGGCCTGGAGAAGGAGCCCGGCCGCCGCTTCCCCCGCTGCGCCGACCTGCTCGGCGCCGCGCGCGACGTGCTGGCCGCCGCGGGGCCGCTCGAGCTCGCGCCCCTGCGCGTCGTCCCGCCGGAGGGCGACGACTCGAAGGTCACCACCCAGACCGACCTCCCGCCGCAGCCCGCCGTGGCGGACCGGCGCACGCGCGTGCTGCTCGCCGGGGTGGACCCGCAGACCCGCGCGCTGGCCCGCGTGGCGCTCGCCGGGCGCTGCGACGTCCGCGAGGTCGACGGCGGCGAGGGGATCCTCGACGCCGCACGCGAGCAGCGCCCTGACCTGCTCCTGCTCGACTGGGGAGCGCCCGGCCCGGGCGCGCGGGCGACCGTCGCCGCGCTGCGCGCGGACCCGATGACGCGCGAGGTCAAGGTCGTCCTGGCGGTCGACTGGCAGGCGGGCGAGGACGAGGACGTGCGGGCGGCGGGCGCCGACGATCTGGTCGAGACGCCGTTCTCCCCCCTCCAGCTCCAGGTCAAGCTGCGGCGGCTGCTCGGAGCGGGCGCGGTCCTGGGCTGAACTCGGAGGCCGCTTCTGCCGATAGCAGGGGCGTATGTGGATCAGCGTGCAGACGGGCGAGGACGCCGGCCAGGAGGTCGCGCTGACGCCTGAGCGCCCGCTCGTGCTCGGCCGCCAGCGCGGCTGCGACGTCATCGTCCGCGATCCGCGCGCCTCGCGCCGCCACGCCGAGCTGCGGCTGCTGGCCGGCGGGCGGGTCCTGCTGCGCGACCTCGGGTCCGCCAACGGCACCTGGGTCGGCGGCGAGCGCGTCGCGGAGGCCGTCCTCGGCGACGGCGAGGAGGTCGGCGTCGGCGCCATCCGCCTGGCGCTGGCCGGGGCGCCCAGCGCGGCGCCCGAGCCGCAGGCCGCTCCGGCCGCGCCCGCCGCTGCACCGGCGCCTCCCGCGGCGCCCACCTACTCCATGGTCGGGCGGCTCGTCGAGTCGCGCGCCCGCCGGACGAACCGGCTGGTCGCCGCGGTCGCGGGCACCGCCGCGGCCGCCGCCGCCGCCCTCGGCGCCCTGATCGTCGCCGGTGGCGAGGAGAGCGCGGCCGAGCGGGTCCCCGGCGTCGTCGCCCGGCTCGCCCCCTCCACCGTCCTCGTCGAGAGCCTGCGCGGCGCCGGGCGGACCGGCACGGGCTCGGGCTGGGTCCTCGACGCGGGCGAGGGCCTGATCGTCACCAACGCCCACGTGCTCAACCAGGGCGAGGCGGTGCGGATCGCCGCCGGCGGCCGCCGGCGCGACGCCCAGGTCGTCGCCGCCGCGCCGTGCGAGGACGTCGCGCTGCTGCGCGTCGCCGACATCGCAGGACTCCAGGCCGCCTCGCTGGCCCAGAGCAGCGGCGTGCGCCAGGGCGAGACGGTCGTCGCGCTCGGCTTCCCCGACGGCGCCGGCCCGGCCGACGACCTGACCTCGACCACCGGCGTGGTCTCCGTCGCGCGCACCACCTACCGCGACACCGCCGCCGACGTCCCGGCGCTCCCCCGGGCCGTCCAGACCGACAGCGCGCTGAACCCCGGCAACTCCGGCGGGCCGCTCGTCGACCTCGACGGCCGCATCGTCGGGATGAACGCCGTCGTGCGCTCGGCCTCCGACGACGGTCGCGCGCTCCAGAACCAGAACTACGCGATCGCCGCCGACCGCCTGCGCGCGGTCCTCGCCCGCCTGCGCGACGGCCGCTCCGCCGGCTGGACGGGCCTCACCTTCAGCTACCCGACCGCCGGCGAGCTCGCCGCCCGCCGCCTGCCGGCCGGCCTGCTCGTCACGGGCGCGGTGCGCGGCACCCCCGCCGCCCGGGCCGGGATCGACGCCACCACCGAGGCGCTCGTGGGGGTCGACGGCCGCCCCGTCGGCACGACGCTCTCCTCGCTCGGCGCGGCGGTCGGCGACTCCTCGCCGTCCCGGCTCTCCTTCGCCCGCCCGGGCGGCGCCCTGCGCGAGGTCCGCCTCGCGCGGGCCGGCGTCTAGGCGTCTAGC
>JAUJME010000269.1 GCA_030447005.1 Solirubrobacteraceae bacterium
TCTCGGGCTGGTGCCTGGCCGGCGGCCTCGAGCTCGCGCTGTGGTGCGACCTGCGGGTCGCGACCGAGACGGCCACCTTCGGGTTCCCCGAGCGCCGCTGGGGGGTGCCGCTCATCGACGGCGGCACGCAGCGCCTGCCGCGGATCGTCGGGATGGGCCGCGCGCTCGACCTCATCCTCACGGGCCGGATGGTCCCGGCGCCCGAGGCGCTCGCCATGGGCCTGGTCACCGAGGTCGTCGCCCCGGGCGCGCACGTGACGCGGGCGCTCGCGATGGCCGAGGGGCTCGCCGCCTTCCCGCAGGAGACGATGCTCTCCGACCGCCGCGCGGCGCTCGAGGGGGCGGGCCTCACGCTCGAGGAGGGGCTGGCGCTCGAGGCCGAGCTCGGGATCCCGTCGCACGCGGTGGGCGCCCGTGGCGCGGCCACCTTCGCCGCCGGCGAGGGCCGCGGCGGCGCGGGCGCCGGCGTCTGACCGGGCGCGCGCGCAACTTCCTCCAGCGCTCAGGTATATGGAGGGGCGATGCCATCGCTCCGCGCCCGTGCCCGCGCCGCCTGCGCGCTCGCCCTCGCCGGGGCCGCGCTGGCCGGGGCGCCGGCCGCCGCCGAGGCGGGCCGCGTCGAGGTCCTCGCCTGCGCGGTCGACGCCGTCCAGTACGAGAACCGCTCGTGGGCGCTCGAGCGCCCGCTGCCGCCGGGCATCCTCAGCGACAACGCCTGCCCGCTCGCGGGCGAGAACATCGGCCTCTACGTCAACGCCGGCGCCCGGACGCCGGAGGGGACCGAGGCGGCCTTCACCTTCCGCGCCCCGCCCGGCGCGCGGATCGTCGACTTCCGGCTCGACCGGCGGCTCAACTACAACGACCCGCCCGCCGAGGGGACCCATCAGTACTACGCGCTCTACGTCCTCGGCCCGCGCGTCTTCGCGGGCGCGGGCGACTACGACGACGCCACGCGCAACCGCCTGAAGGCCGCGGGCACCTGGTACGGGCACCCCTCCAACCGCGCCGACACGGGCCGTCGGACCGTCCGCCTCGACGACTTCCGCAGCCTGGCGGATTACAAGGGCGACGCGGCCGCCCTCTCGCTGCGCGTCGGCTGCTTCCGCCGCGGCACGCCGTGCAGCGTCGCCACCGGGGGCGCGATCAATCACGCCCTGTTCGGCACGGGGATCACCGTCGAGGACCCCGTCGCGCCCTCCGAGCTCGTCGTCGAGGCCTCCGGCCTGCTGTCGGGCGGCGAGCGCTCGGGCGCCGACCCCGTGCGGATCGCCCGCGCGACGGACAACATGGGCATCCGCCGGGCGGAGATCGTCGACGTCACCGACCCCGGCGCGCCGCGGGTGGTGGGGGCCGAGGACTACGACACCCGCGCGAGCGGCACGCGGACCGACCAGGGCGGCTCGTGCTCCTACCGCCTCACCCACCCGTGCCCGAACCTCAACGGCGAGAGCCTGACCGCGACCTCGCTGCCCGCCGGCCGCCGCCGGGTGCTCGTGCGCGTGACCGATCCAGGCGGGCTCGCGCGCGAGAGCGCCCCGTACACCGTCGACGTCGTCGTGCCCTCCGACCGCGGGGCGGCCAACGGCGCCGGCGCGACGGAGACCGGGATCCTGACCGCCGCCTTCGCGCGCGGCACCACCCAGGCGACCGCCGACTTCGGCGACCGCGCGACGCTCACCGGGCGCCTGGTCAACGAGGCGGGCCAGCCGGTCGCCGGCGCCGAGCTGCGGGTGCTCACCCGCGATTCGGATCGCGACGCGTTCGAGGACCGGGGGTCGGTGCGCACGGATGCCAACGGCGTCTTCAGCTACCGCGCCGTCGCCTACGTCAACCGCCTGATCCAGTTCGGGTGGCGCGCGCGCGGCAACGACGTGCGCTTCGCCGCCAGCGCCTTCGTCAACCTGCGCGTGCGCGCCGCGGCCAGCCTCGGAGCCAACAAGCGCAAGGTCTCGGTCGGGCGCACGGTTCGCCTGCGGGGCACCCTCTCGGGCCGCCGGCTGGCCGACGTGGACATCGTCCTCGAGGGCCGAGCCGGGCGCCGCGGCCGCTACCGGGTCTTCGAGCGCACGCGGACGCGCAGCGGCGGGAAGTTCTCGGCGACCTTCCGGTTCCGCCGGTCGGCCTCCCGCGGGCGGACGTTCTCGATCCGCGCCCGGATCCTCCCCACGGGGGAGTTCCCGTACCTGCGCGGCACCACGCGGACCATCCGGATCCGCGTGCGCTGACGACGCCGCCCCAGGCGAGACCGCCGGCGCCCCCGCCCCTATAGGCTCCGGCCCGAGCAGCACCGCAATCTCTCGGGAGGAACGCAACCTTGACGTACTTCGTCACCGGCGCGACGGGCTTCATCGGTCGTCACCTGGTCGAGCGGCTGCTCGAGCGGGAGGGCGACATCCACGTGCTCGTCCGCCCCGAGTCCGAGGACAAGCTCAACGGCCGCATGGCCGGCTGGGCGCGCTTCGGCGACACGAGCCGCATCAAGCCGGTCTACGGCGACCTCGGCGAGCCGTCGCTCGGGCTCTCGGCCGAGGACCGCGACCGCCTCAAGGGCCAGGTGGCCCACTTCTTCCACCTCGCCGCCATCTACGACATGACCGCCGACGAGACGCGCAACGCGCTGCTCAACGTGGGCGGGACGCAGAACGCGGTCGACCTCGCCAACGAGCTCGCGGCCGGGATCTTCCACCACGTCTCCTCGATCGCCGCGGCCGGGATGTATGAGGGCCACTTCACCGAGGACATGTTCGACGAGGGCCAGGAGCTCACGCATCCGTACCACCGGACGAAGTTCGAGTCCGAGAAGATCGCCCGCGAGCGCGTCAACGGCGCGTGGCGCGTCTACCGCCCGGCGATCGTGGTCGGGCACTCCAAGACGGGCGAGATGGACAAGATCGACGGCCCGTACTACTTCTTCAAGGCGATCCAGAAGGCACGCGCCACGCTGCCGAGCTGGTTCCCGCTCATCGGCATCGAGGTCGGCAAGACGAACATCGTGCCGGTCGACTTCGTCGCCGCCGCGCTCGACCACATCGCCCACCAGCCCGGGCTCGACGGCCAGGCGTTCCACCTGACCAACCCGAAGAAGCAGCGGGCGGGCGACGTCATCAACGCGTTCGCGCGCGCGGGCCACGCGCCGCAGATGGCGATGCGGATCGACAAGAAGATCACCGACATGCTCCCGACCGGCGTCATCGGCTACGCGATGAAGCTCCCGGCGCTCAAGGAGATCCGCAAGTCGGTCCTGGCCGACATCGGCATCCCCGACTCCGTGATCGAGTACGTCGGGCTGACCGCGACCTTCGACACCCGCGACACCCAGCGCGCGCTGGCCGGCACCGGCATCGAGGTGCCCGAGCTCGAGACCTATGCGTGGCGGCT
>JAUJME010000270.1 GCA_030447005.1 Solirubrobacteraceae bacterium
CACGCCGCCGCGGCCGGCCGGCGCCGTCGCGAGGACCGGGCTCTCGGCCGCCGCAGCCGGCGGCAGGACCCGGGAGCGCAGGGGCGCCCGGCGGGCGGCGGGGCCGCGCTCGCCCGGCAGCCCGGCGTCGCCGGAGAGCGGCGGGGGCGGCGTCACGACGGTCTGGCCGCCGCGCGGCGGATCGGGGACGGTGCCCGTCTGGGGCACCACGCTCTCCGTCCCGAAGAGGACGACCGCGAGCGCGGCCGTGGCCGTCACGAGGGAGGCCAGGGCGAGCCCGGGCAGGGAGATGCGCCACACAGCCCGCTCCACTCTAGCCTGCGCTCATGGTCCCCCACACCCGGTACGCCCGGACCCGGGACGGTCTGCACATCGCCTATCAGACGATGGGCGAGGGCCCATTCGACCTCCTCTACGTGCCCGGATCGTTCTCCCAGGTCGAGCATCTGTGGGAGCACCCGACGGTCGCCCGGTACTTCGAGCGGCTGGCGACCTTCTCGCGCCTCATCCTGTTCGACCGGCGGGAATCCGGGCTGTCTGACCGGGTCGGGCGCCCCTCCACCCTCGAGGAGCAGGCCGACGACGTCATCGCGGTCCTCGACGCGGTCGGCTCCGACCGGGTGGCGGTCTTCGCCCTGATGGAGGGGACGCCCATGGCGATGCTCTTCGCCGCGACCCACCCGGAGCGCACGGGCGCGCTCGTGCTCTACTCGCCGTTCTCCCGCACCACCCGCGCCCCGGGCTACGACTTCGCGCCGACGCCCGAGGAGCGCTCCGAGCGCTTCAAGCTCATCAACGGGCACTGGGGGGACGGCTCGGTGATGCTCGGCCTGCTCGCCCCGGAGCACGCCGGCGACGAGCGCCTGACGTCCTGGCTGGGCAAGCTCCAGCGCGTCTCGACGAGCCCGGGAGCGGCGCGGATGATCGCCGAGGCCAACGGCGAGCTCGACGTGCGCCACATCCTCCCCTCGATCCGCGTGCCGACGCTCGTCCTGCGCCGCGAGCACGACCCGGCGATCGACGCCCGACACGTCCGCTACGTCGCGGAGCACATCCCGGGCGCCCGCCTCGTCGAGCTGCCCGGCGCCGAGCCGTTCCCGTTCATCGGCGACACGGAGTCCGTGGTGGGCGAGCTCGAGGAGTTCCTCACGGGCGCGCGCATGAGCGCGGAGCCCGACCGGACGCTCGCCACGGTCCTGTTCACCGACATCTGCGGCTCGACCGAGAAGGCGGTCCAGCTCGGCGACCGCGCGTGGCGCGACCTGCTCGGCGAGCACGACCGGCTCGTGCGCGGCTCGATCAGGCGCTACGCCGGGCGCGAGGTCAAGACGGTCGGCGACGGCGTCCTGGCCACCTTCGACGGCCCGGCCCGCGCCATCCGCGCGGGCCACGCGATCGCCCGCGACGTCCACTCGCTCGGGCTCGAGGTCCGCGTCGGGCTCCACACGGGCGAGTGCGAGGTGATCGGCTCCGACGTCGGCGGCCTGGCCGTCCACATCGCCGCCCGGGTCATGGCGCTGGCCCAGGGCAGCGAGGTGCTCGTCTCCCAGACCGTCAAGGACCTCGTCACCGGCTCGGGCCTCGCGTTCGCCGACCGGGGGTCGCACGAGCTGCGCGGCGTGCCGGGCGAGTGGCGCGTCTGGGCGCTCACGTAGGGGCTAGTCGTACTGCAGCGCCTGGAGCACGTCGACGCGGCTCGCCCGCCGCGCCGGGGCGATCGCCGCGAGCACGCCGGCGAGCGCCCCGAGGACGACGAGCGCGGCGAGCGTCCCGAGCGGGAGCGCGAGCACGAAGCCCTCGCTCTCGAGCGGGCGGGAGACCAGCACGCCGAACAGGACGCCGATCGCCACCCCGAGCACCGCGCCCATCACCGCGGTGATGACCGCCTCGCCGCGGACGATCCGCCGGACCTGGCGGCGGGAGGTCCCGACCGCGCGCAGGAGACCCAGCTCCCGCGTGCGCTCGTAGACCGACAGCGCCAGCGTGTTGACGATCCCGAACAGCGCGATCACCACCGACAGCGCGAGCAGCGCGTAGAAGAGGTAGAGGATCTGGTTGACCTGCCCGACCTGTGAGTCGATGAACTCGTCGCGGGTCTGGGCCTCGAGCGCCGGGAACGGGCCGGCGAGCGCGGCGTCGATGCGCCGCTGGACGCCCTCCCCGGCCTCCCCCGGCTCGGCGCGGATGAGCGAGGCGAGCACGCCCCTGGCCCCGAAGGCGTCGCGCACGGTGCGGTCGGGGAGCGTCACGTCGCCGAGCAGCTGCCCCCGGTCCTCGTAGATGCCGCGGACGGTCAGCCGGACCGGCCCGCCGTCGCGCGGTTGGAGGGTCAGCACCGATCCCGGGCGCAGGCGGCGGTCCGTCGCGAAGCCGGCCTCGACCATCGCGTCGCGGGCGCCGAGCGCGCGCAGCCGCGCGTCGGAGCCGTCCTTCCACTCGACCTTCACGACGCCGGCGGCGGTCGCGGGATCGAGGCCCGCCAGCGAGACGCGGTCGCCGGAGGGCAGCTTGGCGGTGCCGACGCGCAGGTTGTCGGCCTGCGCGACGCCCGGCACCCGCGCGACGGCGGCACTCACGCCCTCCGGCATCAAGCCGGCGTTGTTGAGGACGACGTAGTCGGCGGTCACCGCCTTCTCGAACGCGCCGGAGAACGAGGCCTTGAAGCCGTTGACGAAGATGGCGACGAAGGCGACGAGCGCGACGCCGATCATCAGCGCCGCGGCGGTCCCGGCCGTGCGCCCGGGCGTGCGGACGGCGTTGCCGCGCGCGATCCGCCCCGCGACGCCGCCGGCCGCCTGCAGCGGCCGCCCGATCAGCGCGGCGAGCGGGCGCACGAGCAAGGGGGACAGCAACCCGACGCCGACGAAGACGAGCAGCGCGCCGACCCCGAGCAGGACGAGCGACGGCGTCGTCTCCAGGCCGGCGAGCAGGCCGACCAGCATCACCACGACGCCCAGGCCGGCGACCGTGGCCTCGAGCGCCAGGACGCCGCGGCGGCGCGGGCCGGCCTCGCCGACCGCGCCCTCGCGCAGCGCCGCCATCGGCGAGACGCGCGTCGCCCGCGCCGCGGGGACGAGCGAGGAGAGCAGCGTCACGACCGTGCCGACCAGCAGCGCAGCGATCACCGTCCGAGGGGCGATCACGAGGGCCTGGTCGGGCAGGTCGAAGCCGATGAGCCCGAACAGGCCGCTCAGGACGGGCGACAGCCCGATCCCCGCCAGCAGCCCGAGGAGCGACCCGGCGACGCCGATCAGGGCCGCCTCGAGCACGACGGAGCGCAGGATCTGCCGGCGCGACGCGCCGATCGTCCGCAGCATCCCGAACTCGCGCGTGCGCTGGGCGACCGTGATCGTGAAGGTGTTGAAGATCACGAA
>JAUJME010000271.1 GCA_030447005.1 Solirubrobacteraceae bacterium
GGTACTTGCCCCAGTGGCCCGACGTCTTCCACAGCTCGGCGTCGTAGAGCAGCGGCGTCTTGACCTCGGTGTAGCCGTGCTCGAGCGTCATCTCGCGCGACATCGCCACGAGCGTGTTGAAGAGCGCCGTGCCGCGCGGCAGCCAGAACGCCGAGCCCGGCGAGGCCTCCGAGAAGGTGAAGAGCTCGAGCTCGCGGCCGAGCTTGCGGTGATCGCGCGCGCGGGCCTGCTCGAGGCGCTCGAGGTGCTCGGCGAGCTCCTCCTTGGAGTGGAACGCCGTCCCGTAGATGCGGGTGAGCATCGTGCGGCTCGCGTCGCCCCGCCAGTAGGCGCCCGCCGTCGAGAGCAGCTTGAACGCCTTGATCCGCTTCGTCGACGGCGCGTGCGGGCCGCGGCAGAGGTCGGTGAACGGCCCGTTCGTGTAGAGCGAGACCGTCTCGAGGTCGCCGTTGGACGCCGCCTGGAGGTCCTCGATGAGCTCGACCTTGTACGGCTGGTCCTCGGCCCGGAAGCGCTCGAGCGCGGCGGCCGGCGCGACGTCCTCGCGCGTGAAGGCCTCGTCGGCCTTGATGTGCTCGCGCATCTTCGCCTCGATCGCCTCGAAGTCGTGCTCGGAGACCGTGACGCCCTCGGGGAACTCGAAGTCGTAGTAGAAGCCGTCCTCGATCGGCGGCCCGATCGAGATCTTCGTGCCGGGATAGAGGTCGAGGATGGCGGCGGCGAGGACGTGGGCGGTGTCGTGGCGCAGCAGCTCGAGCGACTCCTCCGAGCGCGGCGTGATGATGTCGACGCGGGCGCCGTCGGGCAGCGGCCGGGCGAGGTCGCGGACCTCCCCGCCGTCGATCTTGACGGCGAGCGCCGCGCGCGCCAGGCCGGCGCCGATCGACTCGGCGAGGTCGGCGCCCGTCGCGCCGTCGGGAAGCTCCTTGCGGGAGCCGTCGGGGAGCTCGATCTGCATCCGGGTTCGATCGTACCCGCGCCTCTATGCTCGGGGCTCGTGGACCCCGCCGCCTTTCGCGCGCAGTTCCCCGTGCTCGAGCGGGTCGCGTACCTCAACACGGGCACGGACGGGCCCGTCCCGCTGGCGGCCGCCGAGGCGGCGCGCGCCGAGCTCGACCGCCAGCTGCACCACGGTCGCGTCGCCGCCCACTTCGAGCGGCGCTTCGCGCTGCAGGACGAGCTGCGCAGCGGCTACGCGGCGCTGCTCGGCGTCCCGGCCTCCGAGATCGCGCTCACCACGTCGGCGTCGGAGGGCATGGGGCTCTTCCTGGCCGGCATGGACCTCGGCCCGGGCGACGAGATCCTGACCTCCGACGAGGAGCACCCCGGCCTGCTCGGCCCGCTCGCCGCCGCCCGCGCGCTCGGCGCGAGCGTCCGTGCCGCGCCGCTGGCCGCGATCCCGGAGGCGGTGACGCCGGCCACCACGGTCGTCGCCTGCTCGCACGTCGGCTGGCTCTCGGGCCGCCTCGCGCCCGCCGAGCTGGCGGAGCTCGACGTCCCCGTCCTGCTCGACGGCGCGCAGGGCGCGGGCGCGGTCCCCGTGGACCCGGCCGCCCTCGGGTGCGCCGGCTACGCGGCGGCCGGGCAGAAGTGGCTCTGCGGCGCCGACGGCACCGGCTTCCTGTGGCTCGCGCCGGAGTGGGCGGAGCGCATCCGCGCGACCGCCCCGAGCTACATGACGCTCGAGGAGCCCGCCCGCGGCCTCGACTCGCCGCTGCGCGCGGGCGCCCGCCGCCACGACACCCCGGCGCTCGGCGCCGAGGTCGTCGCCTTCAGCGCGGCCGCGCTGCGGATCCTCGCCGCCGCGGGCTGGGAGGAGATCTTCGCGTCGGCGGCGGGGCGGGCGGCGGTCCTCGCCGAGCGCCTCGGCCAGGCCGGCCGGACCGTCGCGCCGCGCGGGCGCACGACGCTCGTCTCCTGGGAGGACCCGGAGCCCGAAGCCACCCGCGACCGCCTCGCCGAGGCCGGCGTCGCGATCCGCAACCTCCCCGGCACGCCGCTGCTGCGGGCGTCCGTCGGCGCCTGGAGCTCCGGCGAGGATCTCGACCGCCTGCTGGAGGCGCTGTGAGGCGGCGCTCGCTGCCCGGCGTCTTCGGCGCGATCGCCGTGCTGGCGCTCGTGGCCGCGCTCGTGGTCGGGGTCCTGGGCGGGCTTCCCAGCCTCAACCCGTTCGCCGAGGAGGAGAAGGACCGCTCCCAGCCCGTGATCCTCAAGTCGATCGCGCGGCTGAGCGAGTACCGGGCGGCGACGGCCAACCTCCAGGTCGTCATCGACGTCGAGCGCGACGCGAAGTACCTCCCCGACTTCCTCAAGGGAGAGCGGACGCTCTTCGTCGCGGCCGGCAACGTCGACGCCAAGGTGGATTTCCGCGGGCTCAAGGGCGAGGCGATCGAGGTCTCCGAGGACCGCCGGTCGGCGACCATCACGCTGCCCGCGCCGCAGCTCAGCGAGGCACGGGTGGACCCGAAGCGCTCGCGGGTCTTCGACCGCGAGCGCGGGCTGCTCGACCGCGCCGGCTCCGTGTTCGAGGACTCCCCCACCGGCGACCGCGAGCTCTTTCTGCTCGCCGAGCGCAAGCTGCTCGAGGCCGCGCGCGCCGACCCGTCGCTGCTGCGCAGCGCGGAGCGCAACACGCGCGAGACGCTGACCGGGCTGCTGCGCGGGCTGGGCTTCGAGCGCGTGACCATCCGCTTCAAGGCGCCGGACCCCGTATGACCCGGGCGGCCGCCCTGCTGCGCCGCCCCCTCGAGCTCGACCTCGCGCCCGAGCGCGCGGCGCTGCTCGTCCGCGACGACCCGCGGCCGTTCGCGCTGATCGGCGAGTGGGCGGGCGGGGGCGCGCTGATCGGCTCGGCGCCGGTGCGCGTCGCGCGCGCGGACGAGGATCCCTTCGTCCTGCTCGACGACCTGCCGGCGGTGTCGGCCGGCAGCGAGGCGAGCGGCGCGGTGGGCGGCGGCTGGTTCGGCGGGCTGGGCTTCGGACTCGCGCGGCGGGTCGAGCGGGTGGGAGCGAGCCCGCCGCGGCCGGTCGCGCTGCCCGCGGCGACACTCGCCTACTACGACCACCTGCTCCGCCTCGACGCCGAGGGGCGGTGGTGGTTCGAGGCGCTCGTGACGCCGGGGCGCGAGGCGGCGATCGAGGCGCGCTCGGCCGCGTTGCAGGCGCGGGCGGCCGCGCCGCGGCCGTACCACACCGCGCCCTGGCGCCCGGCGCCGGGGTTCGCGGGCCACGCCCGCGCGGTGGCGGCCTGCCGCGAGCGCATCCACGCCGGCGACCTCTTCCAGGCCAACCTCTGCCTGCGCCTGGAGTCCTCGCTCGACGGCGACCCGCTCGACCTGTTCGCGGCCGGCGTCGCGGCGCTGCGCCCGGC
>JAUJME010000272.1 GCA_030447005.1 Solirubrobacteraceae bacterium
GCACGAGGGCGTCGATGCGGTCCTCGCGCTCGACCGCCACGAAGCGGTGCTCCACGTCGGCGAGGCGCTGCTTGGGCGCGACGTGCTCGTGGCGGACCGGGTCGGTGGTGTACTCCTCGGCGACGCGGCCGGCCTCGCCGTCGAGCGTGGCGGAGAAGAACAGCGTCTGGCGGTCGCGCGGGCACTGGGCGACGATGCGGTCGACGGGCGGGCGGAAGCCCATGTCGAGCATGCGGTCGGCCTCGTCGAGGACGAGCACCTTGACGTCGGAGAGCGAGATGACGCGGCGCTGGAGGAGGTCCTCGAGGCGGCCGGGCGTGGCGACCACGATGTGCGCGCGGCGCGCCTCCCGGGCCTGCTTCTCGATCCCCACGCCGCCGTAGACCGCGGCGACCGAGAGCGCCCGGGCGTGGGCGATCGAGCGGGTCTCCTCGACGATCTGGGTCGCCAGCTCGCGCGTCGGGGCGAGGATCAGCGCGGCGGGGCGCTGGTCGGTGGCCTCGACGAGGTCGCAGATCGGCGCGCCGAAGGCGATGGTCTTGCCCGAGCCGGTCGGGGACTTGGCGAGCACGTCGCGGCCGGCGAGGACGTCGGCGATGACGAGCTTCTGGATGGCGAACGGCGACTCGAAGCCGCGCTTCGAGAGGGCGCCGCACACGGCGGCGGACACGCCGAGATCGGCGAAGGACTGCGATGACATGTAGGTCTCCATGGGCGGCCTGGGGGGCCGCGTACGATCCGGGAGGCGAACGACTGACCCGAACCGCACGAACGCGAGACTCAGAGCAAGCTGCCTCGTGGCGGGCATCGGTGCCGACCACGCGACCACCGTAGCAGCAGGAAAGGCCTGCTCAGTGGCCCGGCTCGACGTGCATGCTCGACACCAGCCCGTCCCTGAACGCGTAGACGTGGTGGACGGTCCCCTCGCCGAGCAGCGTGCCGTCGTGGGCGCGAGCCACCTGGTGGACCTCGGCGTCGATCCGCCCGTCGGGCAGATGGCGGAAGCCGAGCGGCTCGACCCGCGGGTCGATCTCGGCCCACTGGCGGGTCCAGTATTCGCGGACGGCGGCGCGGCCGGTCACCCGGCCTCCCTCCCACGCGTTCGGCCAGTCGACGTCCTCGGTCATGCGCGCGAGGACGGCGTCGATGTCGCGCGCGTTGAAGGCGGCGTAGGTGGCCCGCAGGAGCTCCTCGGCGTCGACGTCGCCCGGCGCGGCGAGCGCCGCCCAGGCGTGGCCGACGAAGACGGGCTCGGGCACGAGCTCGACGCCGAGCTCGTCGTGGACCTTGGCGGCGATCTGCCGGGCGAGGGCGACGAGCTGGGCGGTGGTCGCGCCCCCGCGGTTCGTGAGCGCCAGCGTGTGCTTGGTCGAGACGGCGACGGGGCCGGGCAGGCCGAACCCGCGGCCGATCCCCGAGCGCTCCACGAGCCACGCGGCCGAGGTCTTGATCCGCCCGTCGGGCTCCGGGAAGCGCGGCGGGGAGACGTCGGCGCCGAGGCGCTCCCGGACCCGCGCCTCGAGCGCGGCGAACGCCTCCGGGGGGAGGATCGGGTTGGTGAAGAACGACCCCACGGAGACCGAGTCGGGGTCGCCGGGATCGACCACCATGCCCTTGCCGCGCCGCAGCGCCAGCACCGCCGCGCGGACGTCGGCCAGCGGCGCGCGCTCCCCCACCTCGGTCCCGAGCGCCCGTGCGAGCTCCGGGTAGCGGACCGGCTCGGACACGCCGTCGCCGTGGCGGGCGAGCCGGAAGGTGACCGCGAGCACGACCCAGCGGCCCCGCTCGCGCTTGAAGCGGCTCGAGCGATAGGAGAACTCGCATTCGGCCGGCGACAGCACGCGCACCTCGCGGCTGCGGCGGTCGAGCGCGCGCACCGCGCGGATGGTCTGTGAGACATCCTGCCCGTAGGCGCCGACGTTCTGGATCGGGGTCGCGCCCACCGAGCCGGGGATCCCCGACAGGCACTCGATCCCGGCGAGGCCCGACGCGACGCAGCGCGCGACGAACGGCTCCCACGGCTCCCCGGCCTGGACCTCGAGCACGCCGTCGCCGCAGTCGGCGATCCCGCGCGTCGCGACCAGGACCACCGTCCCCGGCACCCCCTCGTCGGCCACCACGACGTTGGACCCGCCGGCCAGCACCAGCAGGTGGTCGCCGCCCTCGCGGACCGCGTCGACGAGCTCTTCCTCGGTGCGCGCCTCCACGAGCCGCTCCGCGCGACCGCCGAGCCGCAGCGTCGTGAGCTCCGACAGCGCCCGCATGGCGGTCAGGGTACGGGGCTGGCACCATGGCGCCATGACCACCCTCGAAGAGCTGGCCTCGGCGAGCGAGCGCCAGGAGGAGATCGTCGGCGTCCTGGTCGACGCCTTCGACGAGCTCATCGAGCGCGACCCGCGGGCCTTCCGGCGCAAGTTCCGCAAGATGGCCGCCGACCCGTTCGCGTTCTACCGCGGCAGCGCGCACCTGTTCTACGCCGACGTCGACCGCCTCGAGGACCGCTGGGCCGACGAGCGGACGGGGCGGGTGTGGATCCAGGGCGACCTGCACGCCGAGAACTTCGGCACCTACATGGACGGCGAGGGCATCCTGGTCTTCGACGTCAACGACTTCGACGAGGCCTACCTCGGCCACTTCACCTGGGACCTCCAGCGGATGGCCGCGAGCCTGGCGCTGCTCGGCTTCTCCAAGGCGCTCTCCGACGCGACCATCGCCACGATGATCCGCACCTACGCGACCGCCTACGTCGACCAGGTGCGCGCCTTCGCGACGGGCGACCGCGACCACGACTTCCGGCTCACCCTCGACTCCGCGGATGGCGCGCTGCGCGACGTGCTGCTCACCGCGCGGCTCGAGACCCGCGTGTCGATGCTCCAGCGGATGACCGCGATCGACGGGCACGAGCGGGTCTTCACCGAGGGCGCCGGGGTCCGCCGCCTCGACGATGCCGAGCGCGACGAGGTGCTCGCCGCCTACGACGCCTATCTCGCGACGATCCCCGAGGCCAAGCGCCAGATGAGCGTCTCCTACACCGTCAAGGACGTCGTCGGCCGCTCGGGCTTCGGCATCGGCAGCGCCGGGCTGCCCGCCTACAACCTGCTCATCGAGGGGCGCTCGCAGGCGCTCGAGAACGACGTCGTGCTCTCCATGAAGCAGGCCAACGTCGCGGCGCCGAGCCGGGTCGTCGCCGACGAGCACATCCGGGGCTACTTCGAGCACCAGGGCCACCGCACCGCCGTGAGCCAGCGGGCGCTGCAGGCCCACGCCGACCAATGGCTCGGCTGGTGCGAGCTGCGCGGCGTCGGCCAGGTCGTCTCCGAGCTCTCGCCCTACGTCGCCGACCTCGACTGGGACGCCGT
>JAUJME010000273.1 GCA_030447005.1 Solirubrobacteraceae bacterium
GCCGTGGGCATCGGCGTAGTAGCCGCCGGAGCGGAAGGCGAAGGCCAGCGTCAGCGCGGCGAGCCCGAGGGCGGGCAGAGCGGCTGCCGTCCGCGACCGCGTCATGCGCCGAGGACCGCCATGGCGGCGTTTCGCCCGGGGATCCCGCTGACCCCTCCGCCGCGCCGGGCGCCGGCGCCGCAGATCAGGATCGCCGGGTCGTCGGTCTCCACGCCCCAGCGCCCGACGTCCTCCTCGGACTCCGCGAACGGCCACGCCAGGTCGCGGTGGAAGATGTGGCCGCCGGGCAGCCGCAGCTCGCGCTCGAGGTCGGGCGGCGACCTCACCTCCAAGCAGGGCTCGCCGCCCGGGCCGCGCAGCAGGCAGTCCTCGATCGGCTCGGCGAGGACCGCGTCGAGCGAGCGCAGCGTGCCGTCGAGCGCGGCGGCGCGGGCGCCCGCGGGGTCGGCGGCGAACAGCCGGGCGGGCATGTGGAGCCCGAAGAGCGTCAGGGTCTGCGCCCCCGCCGCCGCGAGCCCGGGGCCGAGGATGGAGCGGTCGGTGAGCGAGTGGCAGTAGATCTCGCACGGCGGCAGCGCCGGGATGCGCCCGGCGGCGGCCTCCTCGTAGGCGCGCTGGAGCTGGGCGGCCGTCTCGTTGACGTGGAAGGTGCCGGAGAACGCCGCCTCGGGGGCGACCCGCTCGTCGCGCAGCTGCGGCAGGCGGGAGAGCAGGAGGTTGACCTTGAGCTGGGCGCCCTCGGGCGCCGGCGTGGCGGGCCCTCGCCCCCGCAGGCGGTCGAGCTCCGCCGGCGCGACGTTGGCGAGCACGTGACCGGCACCGACGGTCGCGGCACCGCCGTCCGCGGTGCGGAAGCCGACCTCGCCGCCGCCGACCGCCTCGACCTCCGCCCCGGTGACGAGCTCGGCCCCCGCGCGGGTGGCGGCGTCGCGCAGCGCCCCCGACACCGCGCCCATCCCGCCGATCGGGACGTCCCAGTCCCCCGTGCCGTTGCCCACCACGTGGTAGAGGAAGCAGCGGTTCTGGCGCAGCTCGGGCTCCCCCGCCGCCGCGAAGGTGCCGATCAGCGCATCGGTGAGCACCACGCCGCGGACGAGGTCGTCGGCGAAGGTGGCGTCGACCGCCTCCCCGAGCGGCGCCTCGAAGAGCGCCGTCCAGGCGGCGTCGTCGTCGACGAGCCGCCGCAGCTCGGCGCGGGAGCGCAGCGGCTCCGTGAGGGTCGGGAAGACGCGCTCGGCCACCCGCGCGACGCCCGCGTAGAACGACGCCCACGCCGCCGCCTCGGCCTCCCCGCCGGTCACCCGCGCGAAGGAGGCCCGGGTGGCGGCGCCGTCGCCGTGGTCGATCAGCAGGCCGCTCGCCCCGCCCGTGCGCGGGTCGGGCGTGTAGGAGCCGACGCGCCGGCGGGCGAGCCGCAGCGGCAGGCGCAGCTCGTCGATCACCTGCCGCGGCAGCAGGCTGACGAGGTAGGAGTAGCGCGACACCCAGGCGTCGACGCCGGCGAACGCCCGCGCGGAGACGGCGGCACCGCCCAGCTCGTCGCGGCGCTCGAGCACCAGGCAGCTCCGGCCGGCGCGGGCCAGGTAGGCCGCCGCGATCAGGCCGTTGTGGCCGCCGCCGACGATGACCGCGTCATAGCGGGTGGAGCGGGTGGGCCGCATTGGGTCCACAAGGATGGGGCAAGGCGCCGGTCGCGCGGCGCGGTACAACGGGGGCATGCTCCGCCGCCGCCTCGCCGCCCTCGCCGCCCTCGCGCTGCTCGCCGCTTGCGGCGACGACAGCCGCGCCGACGACCGCGCCGACGCGCCCGCCGCCACCGCCTCGACCTCCGTGCGCGTCACCTACGACCCCGACGGCGCGCAGGGCGCATCGCCGGCGCGGACCGTCCGGCTCACCTGCCCGTCGGAGCGCCGCGCGGCGGAGTGCCGGCGGCTGCGCTCGCTGCCGCGGGCCGCGTTCCGCCCGGTGGAGCCCGGCGCCATCTGCACGGAGATCTTCGGCGGCCCGCAGACCGGGGCCATCCGCGGCACGGTACGCGGCCGGCGCGTGGACGCCCGTTACAAGCGCACGAACGGCTGCGAGGACGCCCGCTACCTCAGGGTCGAGCGGATCCTGAAGGTCGCGCGCCGGCGCTAGCCGCGCCGGCGGACCTCGAGGCGCCCGTCGCGCTCGCGCGCCTCGAAGGCGGGCTGCGGCGTGGTGGCCGGGCCGCGCTCGACCTCGCCGTCTGAGAGGCGGAAGCGGCTGCCGTGGCAGACGCACGTGACGACGCCACCCTCGATCTCGCCGCCGGCGAGCGAGCAGCCGCGGTGCGAGCAGCGGTCGTGCAGCGCGCGGATGTCGGCGCCGTCGCGGACGAGCATCACGGGTGTGTCGCCGGCCACGCCGGTCACCGGCTTGCCCGCCGCGAGCCCGGCCGGGTCGGCGTCGTTCACCGCGGTCCACTCGTCCGACCCCGGGTCGAAGGTCGTCTGGTCGACGCCCACGCCCTGGGCGTAGGAGAGGTGGCCGCCGAGCCAGCCACCGGCGCTCAGCACGCCGGCCCCGGCGAGCGCGAGCGCCACCCCGCGGCCCTGGGCGCCGCGCCGGCGGGCGAGCAGCGAGGAGGAGTACAGGGCGAGGGCAACCGAGTTCGTGGTCGCGTGGACCACCCCGACGCGGCGGACGCCGTCGTCGGCGATCTCCGTGTCGGCCCAGTCGGTGACCCCGGTGAGCGCGGTCGCCGGATAGGCCGCGATGCCGATGGCGATCAGCCGCCGCGCGCCCTTCTCCGTCCCGCGGCCGCCGAGCAGGTCGAGCATCGTCGCGCTCGTCCATGACCCGATGACCACGTCGGTGAGGACGGGATGCACGGCGTGCCCGAGCCACGTGCCGCTCAGCAGGTCCTTGAATGCGCCGGGCCCGATCTTCGAGCGGACGTTCTTGCCGATCTTCTTGCCCGGCCCGTCGAGGGGCGCGGCGGCCTCGATCCGGCGGGAGAGTTTGGCGAAGGGAGAGGGGGCGGTTGGCGTGCTCACGTCCGCGTTCTTACCCCAAGGGCGCGTCCGTGACGCCCACCTCGCGGGTTCCCGGCCCCGGGACCCCGCGGAAGCGGAAGGGCCCCGGCTCGCGGTCGGGCTGCACGAACCAGCACTCGCCGCTCGCCTCCGAGCGCATGAGCCCGACGACCGTGTCGGCGACCGTCTCGGCCGGGATGATCCGGAAGCCGGCGTCGAGCAGCGCCTCGCGCATCGGCGCGACGAGCGCGGACTCGGCGAAGCCAGGGCAGACCGCGTTGAAGCGGATCCCCTCCGCGGCCAGGCCCGGGCCGAGCGAGCGCGTGAGCCCGACCACCGCGTGCTTGTTGGCGGCGTAGA
>JAUJME010000274.1 GCA_030447005.1 Solirubrobacteraceae bacterium
ATCGACGTCCACGCGATCTACCGGCGGCTGTTCGAGGGCGTCCCGCAGGCCAAGCTCGACCTGCTCGCGCGCGGGCTGGCCAACATCGAGCGCTACGAGGACGGGCTGCTCACCGTCACGCTGCTCTCGAAGGCCGACTACCTCGCGGCGGGGGCCGAGGAGGCCTACTCCGAGGGCGTCATCGACCACCTCCGCGCGCTCGAGGGGACCGCGGTCGCGGGCCTCGTGCGCGAGCGGCTCGGCGACCGGGCCGGGTCGGGCTCGCGCAAGGTCTCGCTGCGGGCCGCCGACGACCGCGTCGACGTCTCGGCGATCGCCCGCCGCCAGGGCGGCGGCGGCCACCGCCGGGCGGCCGGCTTCTCGACCGAGATGGAGTGGGAAGAGCTCGTCGTGTTCCTGCGCAACGCGGTCGCCGAGGCCCTCGCGCCGGTCCATGGCTGAGGCCGCCGGCGTCCTGCTGATCGACAAGCCGGCCGGCAAGACCTCCCACGACATCGTCGCCGCCGTCCGGCGGACCCTGCCGCGCAAGACCCGGGTCGGCCACGCCGGCACGCTCGATCCCTTCGCGACCGGGCTCCTGCTCGTGCTCGTCGGGCGGGCGACGCGGATCCAGCGCCACCTGATGGCGCTGCCCAAGCGCTATGAGACGGTGGCGCGGCTGGGGTGGACCTCGACGACGGGCGATCCGGAGGGCGACCTGGCACCGGGGCGGATGCCGCCCGAGCCGTTCGAGCTGCCGACGGGGCGCGTGCGCCAGCGTCCGCCGGCCTACAGCGCGGTGAAGGTCGGCGGGGTCCGCGCCTACGCCGCCGCCCGGCGCGGCGAGGCGCTCGACATCCCCGAGCGGGAGGTCGACGTCTCGCGCTTCGAGCTGCTGTGGCGCGAGGCCGACCGGGCGGCGTTCGCGATCGAGTGCTCGTCGGGGACCTACGTGCGGTCGCTGATCGCCGAACTGGGCGACGCCTACTGCGAGGCGCTGCGGCGGACGGCGATCGGGCGCTTCGAGGTCGCCGACGCCGACCCGGAGCGCCTGATCGGGATCGCCGACGCCCTCGACCACCTGCCCGCCCGCCGCCTCGACGGCGAGGACGCCCGCCGCGCGGCCCACGGCGTGGCGATCGCGGGGGAGGGGAGCGGGACGGTTCGCCTGCTCGACGAGGAGGGCATCATCGCGCTGGCCGAGGCGCGCCCGGACGGCACGCTCAAGCCCGTCGTAGGGTTCCGCGCGTGAGGATCACGATGCTCCCCGACGCCGAGTCGCGGCGGCGCCACGTCGCGGTCGGCGAGTTCGACGGCGTGCACTTCGGCCACCGCGAGGTCATCCGCGGGGCCGACACCGTCCTCACCTTCGAGCCCCACCCGCGGGCGGTCGTCGCCCCCTCGGCGGCCCCCAAGCTCCTCACCTCGCTGGAGGTCAAGGCCGACCTGATCGCCGGCCTGGGGGTCGAGGAGCTGGTGGTCATCCCGTTCGACGAGCGCTTCGCGTCCCAGCCGGCCGCCGAGTTCATCGAGGCGGTGCTCGTCGAGCGCCTCGGCGCGCACACCGTCTCGGTCGGGGAGAACTTCCGCTTCGGCTACAAGGCCCAGGGGGATCTCGACCTCCTGCGCGCGCAGGACGCCTTCGAGACCCGCGTCGTCCCGCTGGTGGAGATCGACGGCGAGATCGTCTCCTCGACCCACATCCGCGGCCTCGTGATGGCCGGCGACCTCGCCCAGGCCAACCGCTTCCTCGGCTCGCCGTTCCAGCTGCGCGGCACGGTCGTCCACGGCGACAAGCGCGGCCGCGAGCTCGGCTACCCGACGGCCAACATCGTCCCCGACAACGCGCTCGTCTACCCCGGCAACGGCGTGTACGCCTGCCGCGCGGCGGTCCGCGACGCGGGGGCCGACGGGGACGGCGAATGGCGCTGGTGGCCCGCCGCGACCAACGTCGGCGTGCGGCCGACCTTCGTGACGGGGCGCGGGATCCTCATCGAGGCCTACCTGATCGACTTCGACGGCGATCTCTACGACCGCGAGCTCCGCCTGGCGTTCCTCGCGCGGCTGCGGGGAGAGAAGCGCTTCGACTCCGCCGAGGACCTCATCGAGCAGATGCACCGCGACGTCGAGGACGCTGCAACGGTCAGTGCACGGGTCTGATGGACGGATGTCCGGGCCTTTAACCGCTGCTCCTGGGTAGACGAGAGGGCGATGACGGTGCTCGTCGCCCACACGGACGTGGAGTTCCGCCGGCAGGCGCGCCAGGCGCTCGAGGCCACGGGCCGGCGCATGGTGGAGGCCGGCGGGGCGGAGACCGCACTGCAGCTCTGCCGCCGCGAGAGCCCGGAGGTGGCGATCGTCGAGCTCGGCATGGCCGCCGAGGACCGCACCGAGCTGCTCGACTCGATCAAGCGCGACATCGACCTCTTCCGCGTCGCGGTGGTCCTCGCCGGCGCCGGGCTGGATTCGCAGGCGGTCAACGGGGCGCTGCGCCGCGGCGCCCAGGACGTCCTGCGCCTGCCGCTCGAGCCGGCCGAGCTGATCGCCCGCGTGCAGGCGGCGGAGCGGACCAAGGTGCTCCAGGAGGAGCTCAGCCACCAGAGCAAGCGCCTGGAGTCGCTCATCTTCGGCGACGAGCTGACCGGCCTCGTCAACCGGCGCTTCCTGCTCACCCAGCTCGCGGCGCTCGTCTCGGGCGCGCGCCGCCACGACCGGCCCCTGTCGATCGTGATGCTCGACATCGACCACTTCAAGTCGATCAACGACACCTACGGCCACGCGGCCGGCGACGCGGTGCTCGCCGGGGTCGCGACCACGCTGCGCGAGCGGCTGCGCACGGAGGACTGGGTGGGGCGCCTGGGCGGCGAGGAGTTCCTCGCGCTGCTGCCCGACGTCGACGCCGACGGCGCCGCCGTGGTCGCCGACGAGCTGCGGCGCTCGATCGAGGCGATCGGCGTGCGCCACGAGGGCGAGACGATCCGCGTCACGGCCAGCGTCGGCTGGGCCCGGCTGGAGGGCGACGAGGGCTACGAGGAGCTCCTCCGGCGGGCCGACGATGCCCTCTACGCGGCCAAGCGCGCCGGCCGCAACGCGACCCGCGGGGCTGCTACCCTGCGGCGTCGCCTATGAGCCTCACCGCAGAGCAGAAGCAGGAGATCGTCGCCCGCCACGGCAAGTCCGCCGAGGACACCGGGGCCACCGAGGTGCAGATCGCCCTGCTCACCCAGCGCATCAACGAGCTGACCGCCCACCTGCGCGAGCACAAGCACGACCATCACTCCCGTCGCGGGCTGCTGATGCTGGTCGGCCGCCGCCGCCGCTTCCTCAACTACCTTCAGAAGAAGGATCTCGAGGGGT
>JAUJME010000031.1:0-1238 GCA_030447005.1 Solirubrobacteraceae bacterium
CGGACGTCGAGCAGCATGAGCAGGTGGCGCAGGTAGGAGGCGAAGAACGCCATCTGGTCCGTGCCGGCGATCAGCACCCGGTCCGCGGTGGCGACGGCCTCGACCGCCGCGTCGACCTGGGAGCGCGAGATCTTGCGGGCCGTCTCCTCCACGTTGACGTGGTCGGCGGCGACGGCCGACTCGAACGGGCTCTGGTCGAGCGAGAACAGCGGCGAGACCGTCTCCATCCCGTGGGTGCCGCTCGGCCGGCGACGGTACTCGTCGCGCGCGGCGGCCTGGAGCTCGGGGAAGCCCTCGAAGCCGAGCGCCTGCGAGAACCGCACGACGGTGGAGGACGAGGTCGACGCCCGCCGCGCGAGCTCCTCGGCGGTGTGGAAGGCGACCTCGTCGAGGTGGTCGACCACGTACTGGGCGACGTCCTTCTGCGAGCGCGAGAACTCGTCGAAGCGCGACGTGATGTAGGACGACAGGTTCTGGTGGCCCGCTGCGGCGGGCGGCATCGTGACGGTCCTCGGCATGGCGGAGAGCACTTTCGACGGCCCGCATCGCGATCCCTTCCCGCCTACCGTGAGACGGGTGAGCCCCGCCCCTGCCGACGGCCGCTACGCCCCCTCCCCCACGGGCGACCTGCATCTGGGCAACCTCCGCACCGCCCTGCTGGCCTGGCTGTTCGCCCGCTCGCAGCGCGCCCGCTTCCTCGTGCGCCTCGAGGACCTCGACGCCGGCCGGGTGCGCCCGGGCCACGCGGAGCGCCAGCTCGCCGACCTCGCGGCCCTCGGCCTCGACTGGGACGGCGAGGTGGTCGTGCAGTCCGAGCGCCTCGCGGCCTACGAGGCCGCGCTGGCCGGCCTGCGGGCGGCAGGCCTGCTCTATGAGTGCTTCTGCACCCGGGCGGAGATCCGCGAGGCGGCGTCCGCGCCGCACGGCCCGCTGGCGGAGGGCGCCTACCCCGGCACCTGCCTGCCCCTGACCGACGACGACCGCGCCGACCGGATCGCCGCCGGGCGCCTGCCGGCGCTGCGCGTCCGCGCTCAGGGCGCGGAGGTGGCCTTCGAGGACCGGCTGCTCGGCGAGCAGCGCGGCGCCGTCGACGACTTCGTCGTCCTGCGCAACGACGGCGCGGTGGCCTACAACCTCGCGGTGGTGGTCGACGACGCCGCGCAGGGGATCGGCGAGGTCGTCCGCGGCGCGGACCTGGCCGGCTCGACGCCGCGGCAGATCCACCTCGCCCGCCTGCT
>JAUJME010000031.1:1338-7684 GCA_030447005.1 Solirubrobacteraceae bacterium
GCGTCCTTGATCGCCAGGCAGCGCTTGCCGGCCTCGTCGCAGCGCAGCCACTGGTAGCTCATGGTCAGCGGCTTGGAGCCCAGCCAGTCACCGGCCTCCGAGGTCAGGCGCAGCCCGGCCTGGAGGTGGCTGGCCGGGCGGTTGATGACCGGGCGCTTGCCGACCGAGGGCGCCACGGCGCCGACCGCGCCGGTGAGGGGGCTCATGGCGTCGCCCTTGCCGGCCGCCGACTTGCCCGTGACCAGGACGGCGAGGCGGGTGCCGATGTCGGCGCCGGTGGCGGTGTAGTCGGGCCGGGTGGCGCCCGGGATCGCCTTGCAGCTGCCCTCGTCGCGGCAGCGCTGCCACTGGTAGGTGAAGGCGATGGCGCCGGTGGCCGCCCACTCGCCGGGCTCGGCCACGAGCCGGGCGCCCTCGCGCAGGTCGCCGGAGACCAGGACGGCGCGCGGCCGGGTGATCGCCGTGGGGATCGAGCCCGCGATCGCCTTGGTGCTGGCGCTCACCGCCGACGCGCCGCCGCCGGCGTTCTCGGCCACGACGGCGAAGCGGATCGTGCGGGCCACGTCGGCCTCGGTGAGGACGTAGGTGGGGCCGTCGGCGCCCGCGATGTCCTGGCAGTCGGTGGCCGAGGAGCAGCGCTGCCAGCGGTAGAGGTAGCGAAGGGGGCCGGTGCCCTTCCAGCTCCCGCCCTCGCCGCGGAGCTGCATGCCGACGCGGGGCTGCGTCTGCCCGCCGGCGCCGTCGATCACCACGACGGGCTTGGCGGTGTTGGCGGGCGCGAGGGGGACCACGGTCCCCAGCGGCGCCGAGTCCGCGGAGACGCTCAGCGTCGCGTTGCCGGCGGTCACCCGGACCCGCACGGAGCGGCCGAGGTCGGCGTCGGTGAGGACGTACTTCGGCCCGCCGGCGCCGGGGATGACCTCGCAGCCGCCGCCGTCGGCCGCGCAGCGCAGCCACGCGTAGAGGTAGGCGATCGGCTCGGCGCCGGTCCAGGCGCCCTGGGTCGCGGTGAGCTCGGTCCCCGGCAGCAGGCCGGTGGCCGCCTTGAGCAGCGGGGCGGTGAGGTTCTCGGGCGGGGCCGCCTGCAGCGGGCGCGTGGCGGCGCTCGTGGCGCTCGCCGCGCCGACGCCGTTGTCCATCGTGACGGTCACCCGCAGGGTCCGCCCGACGTCCTCGGAGGTCGGCAGGTAGCTGCGCTCGCGGGCGCCGGGGATGTCGGCGCAGGCGTCGCCGCTCGCGTTGCAGCGCCGCCAGCGGTAGAAGGCCTCGAACGGGCCGCCGCCGCCCCAGCGACCATCCGTCGCGCTGACGCGGACGGCGTCCGCGAAGACCGTGGGCGTGGTGATGGCCGGCGCCTCGATCGAGACGGGCGGGTCGTCGCGCACGAGCCGCGTCGGCTCGGACTCGGCCTGGGCGGCGCCCGCGCCGTTGGTGGCCTCCACCCGGACGCGCATGCGGTGCCCGAGGTCGTCGGGGCCGAGCAGGTGGACACGGCCGGTGGCGCCCGGGACGGCCTCGCAGGCGGCGCCCGCGGCGTCGCAGCGCAGCCACTGGCGCGTGTAGGTCATCGGCGGCGAGCCGATCCAGCCGCCGTCGGCCGCGGTGAGCTCCTGCCCCAGGCCGGTGTGGCCCGTGATCGACGGGGCCGACAGGCCGGCGGGCGGGCGCTGGGTGCCGACGACGGTCGGGGCCGACATGGCGGAGGTCGCGCCGCCGGCGTTGCGGGCGATGACCTCGACCCGCACGGTGCCGCCGACGTCGAGCGCGGTGAGCAGGAAGGTCGGGAGCGTGGCGCCCGCGACCTTGCCGCAGTTCTCGCCGCTCTCGTTGCAGCGGTACCACTGGTGCTCGTAGGCGAAGGTGACCACGCCGCTCCAGGACCCCTCCCGCGCGGTGAGCTCCTCGCCGTCGCGGACGGTCCCCTCGATGGTGGGCAGCGAGACGTTGACGGGCGGGTTGGGCTGCACGACGCCGGTCGGCTCGGTGGCCCGCGAGGCCGCGCCGCCCTGGTTGGCCGCCGTCACCACGAGGCGGATCCGGTGGTCGACGTCGGCGGTGCGCAGGACGTAGGAGGCGCCGGCCGCGCCGTCGATGTCCGTGCACTTCAGCGTCTCGCCCGCGCCGGTGCAGCGCTGCCAGCGGTAGGCGTAGCGCAGCGTCGGCGTCCCGGTCCAGGCGCCGAGGTCCGCGCTCAGCGCGGCGCCGTCGCGCGGCTCGCCGGTGATCACCGGGGCGACGGTGCTGGTGGGCGGATCCGGCGAGATGAGCGGCGTGCGCTCGGAGGTCGCCGACGCGCTGCCCGCGGCGTTGGCGGAGGTGACGACGACGCGCAGCGTGGTGCCGACGTCCTGCGGAGTGAGCGCGTAGGCGGAGCCGGTGGCGCCGTCGAGGTCGGCGCACGCCGCGCCCTGGGCGTCGCAGCGGCGCCACTGGTAGCGGCGCGCCTGGGGGACGGTCCCCGACCAGTCGCCCGCCGTCGCCGTGAGCCGCTGGCCGTCGCGGGTGGTGCCGGTGATCGCCGGCAGGCCGGTGCTTCCCGGGGCGACGGTGCCGACCGGCTCGGTGGAGCCCGAGTGGGCCACGGCCGAGCCGCCGGCGTTGACGGCGGTCACGCGGACCCGCACGGGCGTCCCGAGGTCGGCGGCGGTCAGGGTGTAGGAGGCCTTGGTGGCGCCCAGGATCGGCTCGCAGGCGTCGGGCAGCGGGCAGTGCTGCCACTGGTAGCTGTAGGTGAGGGTCGGCGTGCCGGTCCACGTCCCCGTCGTCGTGGTGAGGGTCTCGCCGTCGCGAGCGGCGCCCGACACGACCGGGGCGCCCGTGGCCACCGGCTTGGCCGGCTGCACGACGGCCGTGGCCGTCGACTCGTGCGCGGTCGTCGTCCGGCGGTTGGTCGCCTCGAGGCGCAGCCGGATGCTGTAGCCGACATCGGCGGACGTGAGCTCATACGTGGGGCCGTCCGCGCCCGGGATGCTCTGGCAGGAGCCGCCCGTCGGAGAGCAGCGCCGCCACTGGCGGTTGTAGGAGATCGGCTCGGTGCCGGTCCACGTGCCGTCGTCGCCGACCAGCAGCTCGGCATCGCGGGCGATGCCGGTGACGGTCGGCAGGACGGTGGCGGCGGGCGGCGCCGCCTCGACGATGGCGGTGACCCCGGTGATCGCCGACACGGAGCCCGCCGCGTTGGTGGCGGTGACCCGGGCGCGCAGGCGGCTCCCGATGTCGGCGGCGGTGAGCGTGTACGTGGTGGCGGTGGCGCCGGCCACGGGCGCGCAGGCGGCGCCGGTGGCGTCGCAGCGCTCCCACGCGTAGGCGTACTCGAGGGTCGGCGTCCCGGTCCAGGTGCCCGTCGTGGTGGTGAGCGTCTGCTGGTCGACCGCGAGGCCGGACTGCACGGGGGCGCGCGTCGCGACCGGCGGCGCGGGGCTCACCGCGAGGCCGTTGCTGCGCGCCGTCTGCGTGCCGTCGGGGTTCGTGGCGCGGACTTCGACGAGGACCGTGTTGCCAGTGTCGGCGGGCGTGAGCTTGTACGTCGAGGCGGTCGCGCCCGTGATCGGCGAGCAGGCCAGGCCGTCCGCGCCACAGCGCAGCCACTGGCGCGTGTAGGTGATGGTCGACATCCCCGTCCAGCTGCCGACGCTCGAGGAGAGCGTCTCGCCGTCGCGCGGCGTGCCGGTCACGGCCGGCGCGACGGTGTTGACCGGCGGCTGGGCCGGGGTCACGAGCGTCGAGGCGGCCGAGTCGCGGGTCGCGGTCCCGCCGGGGTTGCCGGCCGTGACGCGCACCGCGACCTTGAGGTCGAGATCGGCATCGGCCAGCCGGTAGGTGTCGGCCGTCGCGCCGTCGATCGGCAGGCAGGCCGCGCCGTTGGCGTCGCAGCGCAGCCACTGGTAGGTGTAGGCGAGCGTCGGGGTCCCCGTCCAGGTGCCGACCTTCGCGGTCAGCAGCTGGCCGACCCGCGTGGCACCCGAGACGGTCGGCGGCGACGTGTTGGCGGGCGGGTTGATGGCGACGAGGTCCGTGAGCGCCGTCATCGCCACCGCGGACCCGTCCGGGTTCGTCGCGGTGACGATCGCCTGGATGCGGTAGTCCACGTCGGCCGGGGAGAGCGTGTACGACTGGGCCGTGGCACCGGAGATCGGGCTGCAGCCGGCCCCGAAGGCATCGCAGCGCCACCAGGTCTGCTTGAAGGTGATCGTCGGCGCACCCGTCCATTCCCCGTAGGCGATCTTGAGCGCTTGGCCATCGCGCGGCGTCCCGGAGAGCGAAGGCTGCGTGACCGCGACGGGCGGCTGAGCCGGCCCGATCGCCGCCGTGGCGGAGCTGTTGCCCTCGCCGGTTCCGACCGCGTTCGTCGCCGTGACCAGCACCCGGATGCGGGTGCCGATGTCCTCGTCGGTCAGCCGGTAGCTCGACGCGGTGGCGCCGGGGATGGAGACGCATCCCGCCCCCTCGGCGTCGCAGCGGCGCCAGGCGTAGGAGAATGCGAGGGGGGTCGTGCCGCTCCATGTCCCGTTGGACGTGCTCAGCGTCTGCCCCGAGCGCAGGTTGCCCGACACGGTGGGCGCGCCCGTGTTGTTCGGCGGGTTGCCCGAGACGACCGCGGTCACCGCGCTCGTTGCGTAGGCGACGCCGTCGGCGTTCTTGGCCTCGACCTTCACGCGGAGCGTGTTGCCGACGTCCTGGGCGACCGCCGTGTAGCTCTCGCCCGTGGCGGCCAGCGTGACGCAGTTGAGGCCGTCTCGATCGCAGCGCTGCCAGTTGCGCTTATACGCGATCGGGTCCGTTCCGGTCCACGTGCCGGTCGAGGAGGTGAGGACCTGGCCCTCGCGGGCGGACCCGGTGATCGCCGGCGGCTCGACGTTGGCCGGCGCGGCCGCCAGCGCAGGGGCGGGCGCGACGAGGCACGCGAGCGCGAGCAGCAGGAGGGCGAGGGACGGGCGCACCACGCCCGGGTAATCGGCCGCTGAGGGCTAAGCCAACAGCAGCAGCAGCACGATGAGCACCACGGCGAGCAGCAGGAGGAGCACGCCGGCGATCGCGCGGAGGGCCGGCGAGCCGTTCGGCGGGCGCTCGGCCAGCCGCCTCGGCGCCGCCGCCGTACGGTGGGGGCCCGCGGCGCCCACGGACCCGCCGGGGCCCCGGCGGGGCGCCGGGCCGAGCAGCAGCGTGTCCGTGTCGGTGTCGTCGAAGTCGTCGTCGTCGGGGTCGTAGTCCGGCTGCGGCTCGGGGCCGGGCGCGGGCGGCGGGGCGCTCGCGCGCACGACCGGCTCCTCCGCCTCGTCCTCCACGTCGTCGGGGCGCCACTCGACCGTCCGCCCCGGGTCGGCGGCGGCGGGCTGCGGACGGGGCACGACCTTGAGCGTGTCGGCGGTCTCCGACACCGAGGGCTGGAGCGCCGAGAGCTCCGCGCTCAGGCGCCGCGCGCTCTCGCGCTCCTGCTCGAGCTCGGCGCGGGCGGTGGTCAGCTCGGCGTAGAACTGCTCGGCGACCGTGCGGGCGTCGTCGCGCTCGGCGAGCGCCGCGTCGCGCTCGGAGGCCAGCTGGCGCAGGTGGGCCTCGGCCTGCTCGCGGGCGCGCAGCTCCCCCTCCCCGCCGGCCGCGCCGATCTGGTCGACGAGCCGCTGCTCGCGCTGCGCGGCCTCGCGCACGTCGGCGGCGTGGCGCTCGCGGGCCCGCTTCTCGCGGTCGTCGGCGTCCTTGCGGGCCGCCGCCAGCTCCTTGGCGGCGCGCTTGTCGCGCTCGCCGGCCTCCTTGCGCGCCGCCTCGGTGGCCGCGCGGGCCTCGCGGGCGGCGGCCTGCTCGGCCTCCAGGCGCGCGCGGGTGTCGGCGAGCTCGCCGCGGGCCGCCTCGAGCGCGCTCGCCTCCCGTCGCAGCGGCTCGACCGACTCGCGCAGCCGCGCGGCCTCCGCCCGGTCGGCCTCGGCCTGGCGGCGGGCGGCGGCCAGCTCGAGGCGGACGAGCTCGGCCTCGGAGGGCGCCGACGTGGTGGGCGCCGCGGCCGGCGGCAGCGGGCCGTCGGGCGCGGGAAGCTCGATGACCAGGCTCGACCCCACCTCGAGCTCGGCGCCGCGGACGGCCGCGGGCGAGCCCGGCCAGTAGAACTCCGCTCGCCACAGCTCGGGCTCGGGCTCCGAGCGGGCCTCCCCGGTCGACGCGCTCGGCACGAGACGCCGCCCGCCCTCGGCGGCGACCACGAGCGATGCCGGCCCGAGCCGCCGGCGGCGCGGCGAGCGCCAGCGCCCCGCGACCTCGAGCACGGGCACGCCTTCGATCCAGCCGAAGCGCTCGAGCTCGAAGGTGACCCCGCCGCGTGCCATCCGTCAGGCGGCCGGCGGCGGGGGCGGGGGCG
>JAUJME010000031.1:7784-11741 GCA_030447005.1 Solirubrobacteraceae bacterium
GCGGGCTGCGCCGCGGGGCGCTCGGCCGCGCCCAGCGGCAGCGTCTGGTCGGGATCGGCGGCGCCGGCGGGCCGTGCGCCGCCGCGGGCGTCGACCGCCTGCACGCGCCGGCGCGGGTCACGGCCCTCCACGGTGACCGCGAAGCGCAGGCGCGAGAAGCTCAGCAGCGCGCCGGCGGACATCAGCAGCGCGCCCGCGAGCCCGAGCCACGCGCCGGACTCGACCTCGCCGTTGCCGGCGGTGGGCGGCGGGTTGACGAGCTGGGAGGCGACGACGACGAGCGCGGCGACCGCCACGGGCGCCAGCCAGCGGCGGTCGACCGTCGCGATGTCCGGGGCGAGCAGGCCGAGCGCGGCGAGCAGCGCGGCCACCGCCAGCCCGGCGAGCACGAGGTCGAGCGCCTCGAACGCGATCCAGGCGGTCAGGCCGGGCTCGAACCAGTCGAGGAAGAGGGAGACGAGCAGCAGGAGCGCCCCGAGCGCCACAACCAGCGGTCCGACTTCGATCCTGCGCATGTGCCCGTCCGCCCTCCGTCCGTCGTCGCCTGCAAGGCCACGGAGGCTATTCGCCGCCCGGGTCCCCGTTCCCTGCCCCGGGCAGCAGCCGCAGCGCGACCGCGACCGCCGGGCCGACGAGCAGCGCGAAGGCGACCGTGCCGAACCCGACCGTCCCGCCGAGCAGCGCGCCGAGCGCCAGCGCCGAGATCTCGATCCCGGCGCGCAGCGGAGCCACCGGCCGGCCCGTGCGGCGGTGCAGCCCCATCATCAGCCCGTCGCGCGGCCCCGCCCCCATCGCCGCGTTGAGGTAGAGCCCGCTGCCCACCCCGACCAGGGCGATGCCGCCCAGCAGCTCGGCGACGCGCAGGCCCAGCGCCGGCCGGCCGCCCAGCAGCTCGAGGGTCACGTCGATCGCCACGCCGACCAGAACCGCGTTGGCCACCGTCCCCGGCCCCGGGCGCTCGCGCAGCGGGATCCACGCGAGCAGGATGACGAAGCTCGTCGCCACGGTCGCCGCGCCCACCGACAGCGGCGTCTGCACCGACACCCCCTCCGCGAAGACCGTCCACGGCGAGTTGCCGAGCTCGGAGTGCACGACGAGCGCCTCCCCCGCGCCGAACAGCCAGAGGCCGGCGAGCAGCCGGACGATGCGCCGCGGCGACGGGCGCCACGGGGAGGGAGCCATGACCGCCGGGAGGCTAATAGCGTCCGGTTCATGCGCGCCCTCCAGATCTCAGAGCTCTCCGGACCCGACGCGGTCGCGGTCGTCGACGTCCCCGAGCCCGGGGCGAGCCACCCGCTGACGCCCGGCGAGGGCGTGGTCATCGACGTGCGCGCGGCGGGCGTCTCGTTCCCCGAGGTCCTGCAGACGCGCGGGCAGTACCAGTACAAGCCCGACCTGCCGTTCGTCCCGGGCGCCGAGGTGGCCGGGATCGTGCGCGAGGCGCCCGCCGGCGCCGCCGTGGCGCCCGGCGACCGCGTGGCGGGGTTCACGCTGCTCGGCGGTCTCGCCGAGGTCGCGGTCGCCCCGGCCTTCCTGACCTTCGCGCTGCCCGAGCCGCTGGACTTCGCCGAGGGCGCCGCCCTGCTGCTCAACTACCACACGGCCTACTTCGCGCTCATCACCCGCGGGCGCCTCGAGGCCGGGGAGACGGTGCTCGTCCACGGCGCGGCGGGCGGCGTCGGCACCGCCACGCTCCAGGTCGCCAAGGGGCTCGGGGCCCGCACCATCGCGGTCGTCTCGACGGACGAGAAGGCAGCCGTCGCCCGTGAGGCGGGCGCCGACGAGGTCGTCCTCTCGACCGGCGAGTGGCGCGACGAGGCCAAGGCGCTCTCCGGGGGCGGTGTGGACCTGGTGCTCGACCCGGTCGGGGGCGATCGGTTCACCGACTCCCTGCGCTCGCTCGCCGAGGGCGGGCGGCTCGTGGTGGTCGGCTTCACCGCCGGTGAGATCCCCGAGGTGAGGGTCAACCGGCTGCTGCTGCGCAACACGGAGGTCATCGGCGCGGGCTGGGGCGCCTACGTGATGCCCAAGCCCGACGTGGCGCGGGAGATCGGCGAGCGCGTCAACGCGATGGTCGCCGACGGGGTCGTGCGCCCGCTCGTCGGCGCGCGCTTCGGCCTCGAGCAGGCGGCGGACGCGCTGAAGCTGATCGACGGCCGCGGGGCCACCGGCAAGGTGGTCGTCGAGCTCGGCTGAGCCGCCGGCGCCATAAGGGCGCCGGCGACCAGGCCGGGCCGGGCTACTTGTCGTCGCGCTTGCGGGCCGCCTTGATCTGGCCGGCGGCGTTGCGGAGGTTCTGCGCCTGCGTGGCGGTGTCGAGGGCCTCCTCCTTGGAGTCGAGGACCTCCGCCTTCGTCTCGAGCTGCTCGAGGCGCTCGGACTTCGCGCGGTCCTCGATGGCCTCCTCGGTGCGCTGGGCGGCCTTCTGGACGGTCGCCTTGCGCTTGCGCTCGGCCTCGGCGGCCTTGCGCTGCTTCTCCTTGCGCTTGCGCTCGGCGTCCTGGCGGCGCTGCTCGGCGCGCTCGGCCGCCTCGCGGCGGCGGGCCTCGGCCGCGCTCGTCTTGTCGGCGAGCTTCTGGTCGGCCTCCTGCGTACGCCGCTGCGCCGCGGCGCGCAGCTCGGCGGCGCGGTCGCGCTCGTCGGCGGCGGCGCGGCGGCGGCCGGCGTCCTCGCGGAGCTCCTCGTCGCCGAGGGCGACGCCGGCGAGGTCGCGCACCGTGGCGTCGAAGCGGTCCAGGCTCGTGCCGTTGCGGCCGGCGAGCTTGAGCGCCTGGCCGACGGGGACGCGCAGGACCTTGATGTAGCCGCCGACGGCGGCGCGGGGGATCGTGCGGAGGTTCATGACTGGTTCCCCTCGGGGTCGATGGCGTTCGCGCGGGCCTCGGCCTCGCGGGCCTCCTGCTCGAGCCGGGCTGCCTCCTGGGCGGCGGCGACGCGCTCGCGCTCGGCACGCTCCTCGGCCGTCTCGGCGGCGTGCTCCTGGGCGGCCTGCGCCGTCTCGGCGGCGGCCTTCTGGCGCTCCGCCTCGAGGGCGGCCTCGCGCTCGGCCTGGATGCGGTCGCGCTCGATGGCGGCCTCGCGCTCCTTGGCGGCCTGCTCCGTCTTGAGGCGCTCGCGCTCGGCCTCCGCCTGCGCGCGCTCCTCCTGGAGGTCGAGCTCGCCCTCCTTCTGGCCGGCCTCGAAGGCCTCGCGGCGCGCCTCGGCCTCCGTCTCGACCTGGGCCTGCTGCAGGCGGCCCTCGGCGGCGAGCTTGTCGTCGCCGAACGCGTCGCCGGCCTTCTCCTTCGCCTTGCCGGCGAGCTTGCCGACCAGGCCGCCCGTCACGGGCTCCGGTGCTTGGTTCGTCACTTTGGGTTGCTCCTCACAGGGATTCGCTTCGTCAGGTCCAGCCTGCTCCTCCTTACCCCGGGAGGGCCGGGTTGATACGAACAGCCGTTCGCCTGTGTGAGCGGTCTTACGGAAGCGGCCAGGGCACGGTGGCCTGGAGCACCGCCTCGGAGAGCGACTCCGTGCGCAGGTGGGTGATCTCCTGGTAGTGCGGGTCGGCGACCATCTCGGAGAACGCCTGGCGGCTCGGGTAGCGGACGAGCAGGACCGCGTCCCAGGCATGGCTCTCCGGAGCGACCAGGGCGGTCGAGCAGTCGCCGAGGTAGACGATCTCGGCCCCGACGCGCTCGAGGTGCGGGACGATCTCGCGGGCGTAGGCCTCGTAGCCCGGCCGGCCGCCCTCCTTGAAGCGCAGCAGGTTGAGCATCACGACGGGGCCGCCGGGATCCTCGGCGAGCAGGCGCTTGAGGTCGGCGCCGCGGGGGTCGACGGGCATGGCGTGCCACCCTACCGGCGGCCGTGGCCTAGCCTGCTCTCTCGTCGTGCCGACCCAGAGCACCGTCTACGTCACCGGGCACCGCAACCCCGACCTCGACTCGATCGGCGCCGCCATCGGGTACGCCGAGCTGC
>JAUJME010000275.1 GCA_030447005.1 Solirubrobacteraceae bacterium
TCGAGTACCGCACGGACCGCACCGCGATCGTCCACATGGTGGTCGGCAAGACCTCGTTCGACGAGGACAAGCTGATCGAGAACTACCAGGCGATCGTCGAGGAGCTCATCCGCGCGAAGCCATCGGCCGCCAAGGGCAAGTACCTGCGCTCGATCGTCATGTCGTCGACCATGGGCCCCGGCATCAAGGTCGATCCGACGCGCACCAAGGACCTCAACGAGGAGGCGGCGCCCGCCGCATAGGCGCGCGAGACACCGCTCCCTCCTGACCGAAGACCCCCGGCGCGCCGCCGCCCACGAGCGGCGGCGAGAAGCCCGGGATAGGAAAGGACCAGATGGACAGACAACAGAAGGCCGCCGTCATCGACGAGGTGGCCGGCCAGATCACCGCGTCGGAGGCGATCTACGCGGTCGACTACCGCGGGATCTCGGTGCCCGACGCCGCGGAGCTGCGCACGCGGCTGCGCGGCGCGGACGCGTCGTTCCGCGTGGTCAAGAACACGCTGACGGAGCGCGCGGCCGACCAGGCGGGCGCCGAGGCCCTCAAGCCGTTCCTCGAGGGGCCGACGGCGATCGCGTTCGTCCGCGGCGACGCGGCGGCCGCCGCCAAGGCGCTCACCGACCTCGGCCGGACGACCGGCACGCTGACCTTCAAGGGCGGCCTCCTCAACGGGGAGGCGCTGACGGTCGAGCAGATCGGCGACATCGCCCGGCTCCCCTCCCGCGAGGTGCTCGTCGGGCGCCTCGTCGGCCTGGTCGCCTCGCCGCTCACCGGCCTGGCCACGAGCCTCAACGGGCTCATCGGCGGCATCGCCCGGCAGCTTCAGGCGATCGCCGACCAGGGCCTGATCGGCGGCGACGCCCCGGCGCCCGCGCCGGCCGCCGAGACGCCTCCCGACGCCCCCGAGGCCGCTCCGGCGACCGACACGGACGCCGGCGACCAGGACGCCGAGTCCCCCGAGACGCCGGAGCCCGGGCCCGACCCGGACCCCGATCCAGACGCGCAGTAACCAGCCGACCCGACTTCACAGCACCCCCAAAGGAGAATCACCATGGCTTCCAGCACCCAGGAGTGGATCGACGAGCTCAAGTCCATCTCGGTCCTCGAGCTCTCCGAGCGCATCAAGGCGCTCGAGGAGGAGTTCGGCGTGTCCGCGACGGCGGTCGCCACCGCGGCGCCCGGCGCCGGCGCGGCCGGTGCCGACGGCGACGGCGCCGCCGCCGAGGTGGAGCAGACCGCGTTCGACGTCGTCCTCACGGGCGCCGGCGACAAGAAGATCCAGGTCATCAAGGTCGTCCGCGCGGCGACCGGCCTCGGCCTCAAGGAGGCCAAGGCGCTCGTCGACGAGGCCCCCAAGCCGGTCAAGGAGGGCGTCGACCGCGAGGAGGCCGACAAGCTCAAGGCCGACCTGGAGGACGCCGGCGCCTCCGTCGACGTCAAGTAGCGCCGCGCGCCGCCGCCGCCGGGACCTCGGCCCTCGGGTCGAAGTCCCGGCGCAGCGGCGTGTAGCGCGGGGGCACCGGGGCGAGCGCGCGGATGACCGCCGCCGGATCGGCGACGGCCAGCCGCCCGCCGCCGCGCTCCAGCACGTAGGCGGGCGTGCGGTCGAGTCCGGCTCGCCGGCGCGACCGCGAGGCGCATGCGTCGGACGAGGCGGCGGCGGACCATCTGCCGATCCTCTCCGCAAGTGCCCGCGAGAGGCAACCGAACGACCGTCCAGCCGCACCCGGGTGACCGAGGCGCCGGCGACCGGCGGGCGGGAGGGCTACGCCGCGGCGAGCGTCGTGCGCAGCCCGTCCTCGAGCTCCGTGCCGGCGCGCCACCCGAGCGCGTCGACGGCGCGGCTCGGGTCGAGCGCGCTGCGCGTGATCTCGCCGAGCCGCTCGGGCGCGTGCTCGGGAGCCAGGTCGGCGCCCGGGCGCAGGACGCGCAGCGCGTCGATGAGCTCGAGGACCGTGGTCTCGCGGCCCGTGCCGATGTTGACCGAGCCCTCGAGGCGCGAGTCGAGCGCGGCGAGGTTGGCGGCCACCACGTCGCCGACGTAGACGTAGTCGCGGGTCTGCAACCCGTCGCCGAAGACGGTCGGGCGCCCGCCGTGGAGCGCCTTGCCGCAGAAGATCGCGATCACCCCGCCCTCGCCGAGCGGGTCTTGCCGCGGGCCGTAGACGTTCGAGTAGCGGAGGCAGACCGTCGACAGGCCGTGGAGCCGCGAGTAGAGCCGGCAGAGCCCTTCCGCCGCGAACTTGCTCTGCCCGTAGGGCGAGATCGGCCGGATCGGGGCCTCCTCGGCGGTGGGGACCGTGTCGGCCTCGCCGTAGATCGCCCCGCCCGTGGAGGAGAAGACGAAGCGGTCCACGCCGGCCCGGCGCGCCGCCTCGAGCAGGACCGCGGTGCCCTCGACGTTGACCCGCGTGTCGTGGGCCGGGTCCTCGACGGAGCGCCGCACGTCGATCTGCGCCGCCAGATGGAGGACGGCGGCGGGCCGCTCGGCCTCCATCGCGGCCGCGACGGCGTGCGGGTCGGCGATGTTGCCGACGTGCAGTCGGGCCCCGCGCTCGACCGCCGCGGCGAGGTTGGACTCGCGTCCCGTCGACAGGTCGTCGAGGACGCCCACCTCGTGCCCCTCGGCCAGCAGGCCGTCGACGACGTTGGACCCGATGAACCCGGCGCCGCCGGTGACCAGTGCCTTCATCCGGCGGGAGTATGGCGGCGGCGCTCGCCGCGGCGGCCTTGCCCCACCCTCTACACTTCCCACGTCGGCCGATAGTCGCAGCCGCCCTCAGACGCGCCGCCCGCCACATACGGGCCCAGGCGCCGGGCGGGGTCCGTGAGCGCCGACCGTCCCCGCGCCGGGGTCCTCCCCCCGGCGTGCTATAACAACGGGTCGCGCTCCCGTCTTGCCGCCAGCCGTCGGCGAAGTAAGCGAGGCGGGCCGCCTCTCTCCGCTAGTGCCCGTCCGATTCCGCCGCCCCGATGTGAGGAGCCGTCTTGGCCTCTGATGCCCTGCGCACCCGCCGTACGTTCGCGCGTCTCGAGCACGTGCTCGACGTCCCGAACCTGATCGACATCCAGAAGAAGTCCTTCCACTGGTTGGTCGACACGGAGAAGGGGGGCTTGAGGGAGACGATCGACGACATCTCGCCGATCGAGGACTACACGGGCAACCTGGCCGTCCAGTTCGGGGAGTTCACCTTCGACGACCCGGTCGCCTCGCTCGAGGAGTGCCGCGAGAAGGACCTCACCTACGCGCGGCCGCTGACGGTCACCGTCGGCTTCATCAACCGCGAGACGGGCGAGATCCGCGAGCAGTCGGTCTTCATGG
>JAUJME010000276.1 GCA_030447005.1 Solirubrobacteraceae bacterium
GTCGGCGACCTGGTGGCCGGCATGGCCTACCTCGTCCGCCGGCTGCTCGAGAACACGAGCAACGACTCCTTCCTGCAGGAGCAGGCGCGCGGCGTGCCGCTCGAGCAGCTCCTCGCGCCGCCCGGCGAGGCTCCCGAGTCGCCCCTCGGCGAGCCGGCGGGGACGCTCTAGATGGCGACGAGCGCGCTGGAGCTCGGGCCCTTCCGCAACGAGCCGGTGCTCGAGCTGCGCCGGGCGCCCGTCCGCGCCCAGCTCGACCAGGCGCTCGCCGCCCTCGACGCCGAGCTGCCGCTCTCGGTCCCCGTCTGGATCGGCGACGACACGCGCGCCGGCGGCGAGCTGATCTCCACCGATCCCGGCGCGCCGGACCGCGTGGTCGGCCGCGCGGCCGTCGCCACGGAGGCCGAGGTCGACGCCGCCCTCGAGGCCGCCCGCGCCGCCGCCCCCGCCTGGCGGGACCGCCCCGCCATCGATCGCGCGGAGATCCTGATCCGCGCCGCCGCGCTCCTGCGCACCGACCGGCTGCGGATCGCCGCGCTGATCGTCCGCGAGGCCGCCAAGCCGTGGCCGGAGGCCGACGCCGACGTCTGCGAGGCGATCGACTTCCTCGAGTACTACGCCCGCGGCGCCGTCGAGCTCGAGCGTGGCGGCGGGCTCGTGCAGGTCCCCGGGGAGCGCAACGACATCCGCTGGGCGGGGCGGGGCATCGTCGCCGTCATCTCGCCGTGGAACTTCCCCGTCGCCATCCCCTGCGGAATGGTCTCCGCCGGACTGGCGACCGGCAACGCGGTGATCCTCAAGCCGGCCGAGCAGACCCCGGCCTGCGCCGGGGTGATGGTCGCCGCGCTGCGCGAGGCCGGCGTGCCGCCCGGGGCGCTCTCGCTGCTGCCGGGCGAGGGCGAGGTCGGCGCGGCGCTCGTCAAGGACCCGCGGGTGCACACCATCGCCTTCACCGGCTCGAGCGCCGTCGGCCTCGAGATCGTCCGCACCGCCGCCGACGTCCAGCCGGGCCAGAAGCACCTCAAGCGGGTGATCGCGGAGATGGGCGGCAAGAACTGCGTGCTCGTCGACGCCGACGCCGACCTCGATGAGGTCGTGCCTGCGCTCGTGAAGTCGGCGTTCGCCTACGCCGGGCAGAAGTGCTCTGCGGCCGCCCGCGTGCTCGTCCACGAGGCGATCCACGACGACCTCGTCGAGCGGCTGACCGGTGCGGTAGAGGTGCTGCAGGTCGGCCAGGCGTCGGACCTCGGCACGGACGTCCCGCCGGTGATCGAGCGCGACGCGCAGGAGCGCCTGGAGCGCTATGCCTCCTCCGCCCAGCGGTCGGGCCGCATCGCCGCGCGGGTCGAGCAGGTCCCGGGCGGCGGCTGGTTCGCCAAGCCGACGGTCGCCGCGGACCTCCCCGCCGACTCCGACGTCCTCACGGACGAGATCTTCGGCCCGCTGCTCGCGGTGGAGCGCGTCGCGTCGATGGAGGAGGCCTGCGACCGCGTCGACGCCTCGCCGTTCGGCCTCACCGGCGGCCTGTTCGCCCGCAACCCCGACACGGTCGACTACGTCATCGCGCGCTCGCCGGTCGGCAACCTCTACGTCAACCGCGAGATCACCGGCGCGATGGTCGGCCGCCAGCCGTTCGGCGGCAACCGGCTGAGCGGGACGGGGACGAAGGCCGGCGGCCCGGGCTACCTGCTGCAGTTCGTCGAGCCCCACGTGGTCACGGAGAACACCGTGCGCCACGGGCTCGTGGTCTGACCCGGCCGAGCCGGTGCGCCGCCCGAGCGCGGGGTCCGGCATCGCCTGGTCGGTGGTGGCCGGGCTGTGGTCGCTCGTGTTCGCCGCCCCGCACTTCTACTGGGCGCTCGGCGGCCGCGGCGGCCTGGGCGCGCAGCGCGCGGCGGCCGACGACGCCCTCGGGCAGACCTGGTTCTCCGCCTACAACCTGGCCGCCGGCTGCTTGGGAATCCTCGGCGCGCTGGTGGCGGCGGTGCTCGCCGCGGGTTGGGGCGGCCGCCGGTTGCGGCGCTGGGCGCTGATCGCCGCGGCGGTCGCCGCCGTCCTCCTGGGTGTGCGGGGTCTGTTCGGCACCGGTCTGCTCCTTGCCGGCGCCTTCGGCGGCGCCTCCGGCGAGGAGCCGCCACCGCCGATCCTCCTCGCCATCGAGCCGTGGTTCGTCGCCGGAGGGTTGGTGTTCGGGGCGATGTTCCTGCGGCAGCGAGCGGCGATCCAGGCGGCGGCGCGGCAGGAGCCGTAGCGGGGACGCCGAGCGGACGGCAGCGAGCCGGCGCTGGTGGGGTCCGGGCGGATGTGGCTAGCAGTGGCTACTCCTGGCGTAGCCACTGGTAGCCACATTCTTGAGACCCTGGCGGCGCCGGCGTGGACGCTCGCTTCCAGGGCGAAAGCAGCAGTCATGCGCGTGGGCGAAGTCGACGCCTGCTCGATCGAGCAAGCCCCGCGCCGGTAGCCTCGGCGAAATGTTCGATCACGTCGGAGTCGCCGTCGCGGACCTTGCCGGGTCCGAGCGCTTCTACCGGACCGTCCTCTCCGCGCTGGGCGCCGAGCCGACTCACGCGGACGCCGCGCTCGTCGAGTGGGAGGACTGGGCCATCGGTCCGACGGACCGCGAGCACCCCGTGACCCGCGGCCTGCACGTGGGCTTTCGAGCGCCGTCCCGAGAGGCCGTGGACGCCTTCTGGCAGGCGGGGATCGACGCGGGCTACCGCGACGACGGCACGCCCGGCCCGCGTACGGTCTACGGCTCGGACTACTACGGCGGCTTCCTGCTCGACCCGGACGGCAACAGCGCGGAGGCGGTGCACACCGAGCGCGAGAACCTCGTGTCCGACAGCTGGGTCGACCACCTCTGGATCCGCGTCCGCGACCCCGCCGCGTCCAAGCGCTTCTACACGACGATCGCCCCGCACGCCGGCCTGCGGATCGGCGTGGACGAGCCGGACCACGTCCAGATGGTCGGCGCGGACTTCAGTTTCTCGCTGATCGACGACGAGCGGCCGCTCACGGAGCACGTTCACCTCGCGTTCCCGGCGCAGGACGACGCGACCGTCCGGGCGTTCCACGCCGCCGCGCTCGCCGCGGGGTACGAGGACCACGGCGGCCCCGGCGAGCGCGCCGTCTACCACCCGGGCTACTACGGCGCGTTCGTCCTGGACCCCGACGGGCACAACGTCGAGGTCGTCAACCACAACCGCTGAGCGTCGACGGGCAACAACCGCCACCTCGCTTCTGCTTGGAGGCTTGCTGTTCTGATTTGCCGTGTCGGTGATGTCCGACGCGAAGGAGATGGT
>JAUJME010000277.1 GCA_030447005.1 Solirubrobacteraceae bacterium
CCCGGCGACATCGCCTCGGTGGGCGAGGCGTCGGTTCCCCGACCGGCGGCTCAGCCGGTTGGACGATCGCGTGGCCGTGCGCGTCGGGCCTCTCCTCGAGGCCCTGACGGGCTTCGAGGCGGCGAACCGCCTGGCGCAGGCCGGCGACGTGCTGGCCGACCCGCTGCCCGTCGCGCGGGAGATCGCGCGCCGCGGCCGCGCGCTCGACGCGGCGGCCGCCCGGATCGGGGCTCCGTCGTGCGCCACGTCGTCCCCCGCGTTCGGCCGAGCCGGAGCGCGATGAGCTCTGCGGTGCCCGGCGAGCGCCATCCTCCCGTCTGCCTGGCCTGTGGCGTCGAGAACCCTTCGTCGCTCGGGCTGAGGATGTGGGAGGAGGGCGAGGAGGTGCGCGGGGAGGTGCGGCTCGACTCCCGCCACGCGGGCGCCCGGGGCATCGCCCATGGCGGCGCCATCGCCACCTTCCTCGACGACGTGATGGGCTGGGTCGTGCAGCGCCGCGACGTGCCGGTCGTGACCGGGAGGCTCGAGGTCCGCTACCGATCGCCGGCGCTCCTGGGTCAGCGCTTCAGCCTGCGGGCGCGGGTGGTCGGCGCCGACGGTCGACGCTGGCACGTCACCGGCGAGATGGTCGGCGCGGAGGGCACCGTCGCGGAGGCGACGGGGACGTGGGTCACGGTCGACCAGGCGCACTTCGACGAACGGAGGGACCACGATGGATGACCTCGACCGACTCCTCGCCGAGCGCGCGTGCGAGCGGCTGATCGTGGAGTACTGCCGCCGGGTGGACTTCGGGGAGGCCGGCCGGATCGCCGAGCTCTTCACCGAGGGGGGGAGGTGGGAGGGGACCGACCTCGTCCTCGACGGTCGCGAGGAGATCCGCGCGTGGTTCGAGCGCCGGGAGGCGGTCGCCCGCCGCGTCTCGCGGCACGTGAACACGAACGTGGCGATCGACGTGCTCGACGAGGGCCGGGCCGAGAGCCTCTGCTACCTGATCAACTACCGTCGCGACCGGGCCGAGGGCGACGAGCGGTACCCCGTGCCGGGCGACATCCCGAAGTACGTCGGCGAGCTGCGCGACCGTTTCGAGCGCACGTCCGAGGGCTGGCGCTTCAGCGCTCGCAAGGTCGACGTCGCTTTCTTCCGGCCGTCCCGTCGACCGGCCCCAACCGCCGAAGAAGGCTGACGTCCGCCCCGCCGCGCAGCCCCCGGGGCGGCTCCGGACGACTGGCGCTTTCGCCAATGGCACGGGCACGAGGCCGCGGTTAGCGTCCGCTCGATGCCGGGGTTCGAGACCATCAGCTTCGAGGTCCACGAGGCGATCGCGACGATCACCCTCGACCGGCCCGACAAGCTCAACGCGCTGGACCCCACGATGGAGCGGGAGCTCGTCGAGGTCTTCGACCTCGTCGACGACGACGACGCCGTCCGTGCCGTCGTGGTCACCGGCCGCGGCCGGGCGTTCTGCGCAGGCGCCGACCTCTCCGCCGAAGGGGCGGGCTTCGACGTCGTCAAGCGTGCGCAGATGCGGGGCACCGAGCCGGTGCGTCCCGGCGACGTCCCGCGCGACAGCGGTGGGATGATCTCGCTCCGGGTGTTCCGGTGCCTGAAGCCCGTCATCGCCGCCGTCAACGGCGCGGCGGTCGGCTTCGGGGCGACCTTCCCGCTCCCGATGGACGTGCGCCTGGCCTCGGAGACCGCCCGGTTCGGCTTCGTCTTCAGCCGGCGCGGGATGTGCATGGACGGTGCCGCGAGCTGGTTCCTGCCGCGCGCGGTGGGGATGAGCCGTGCGCTGGAGTGGTCGTTGAGTGGGCGCATCTTCGACGCCGCCGAGGCCCTCGAGGCCGGGCTGGTGCGGTCGGTCCACCCGCCGGGTGAGCTCCTCGACGCGGCGTACGAGATGGCTAGGGGCATCGTGGAGCACTCAGCCCCGGTCTCCGTGGCGCTCAATCGCCAGCTCATCTGGCAGATGTCTGCGGCGGCCCACCCGATGGACGCTCATCGCGTCGAGTCGATCTACATCGACCAGCGCGGGCCGTCGGCGGACGCCAAGGAGGGCGCCGAGTCCTTCCTGGAGAAGCGCCCGCCCAGCTTCCCGCTCCGGGTCGGCGCGGACCTGCCGCCCGCGTGCCCCCCGGACGTCGAGCCGCCGTTCGAGCGCCGCCCTCGGCACCGCCCCTCGGGACGCGGTCGCCCTCACCACCCCATGAGCCGCGCCAGGGCCGGGCGCAGTCCGGCGACCGCGAACCGGCTCCACGCCATGCGGAAGTCGCTCGTGTGCCCGTGGTGGTACATCCACACCGCGGTGAACTGGGTGGCGAGGAGCATCGTGATGGCGAGCATCTCGAACGTGCGCAGCACCTCCCGGTCGATCTCCCGGCCCGTGAGCGCCTCGTAGCGCGCGAGGAACCAGTCCTCGTCGGCGAAGGACCCCATCAGCGGGCTGCGGGAGCGCAGGTGCTTGCCCGCACCGCGATCGATGACGAGGTAACCGAGGTCGAAGCGCACATCGCCCCGGTAGGTGAGCTCCCAGTCGAGGATCGCCCGCACGCGCCCGTCGGCGATCAGGGTGTTCCCGGCCCGGTAGTCGCCGTGCACGAGCCCCGTCCAGGCCTCGGCGGGGCGGCGCTCGGCGAGCCAGCCGAAGGCCTCCTCCACCACGGGGTCGCGGACGAGGCGCTTCTCCTCGTATACGGCTCGCCAGCGGTCCACCACCGCGAGGAAGTCGAGCTCGGGAAGGGCATCGGGGAGCTGCTCGCCCCGCAGGCCGTGGATGCGGGCGAGGTTGGCGACCATGTCCTCGGCGATGCCCTTCGGGCCGTCCCAGTCCTCGGCGAGCCAGCCGCGGTCGGCCCGGGTGAACATCCCCGGAGAGCGCCCTTCGACGTGTTCCATCTCGAAGAAGGGGCCGCCGACGGGGGTGTCCGGCGCCGCGTCGAACGCGAAGACGCGAGGCAGGGCGATCGCCTCGCGCTCGAGCGCGGCGAAGAGCTGGTACTCGAGCTCGAGGTCCGTGTCGAGCAGCGCGCCACGGGGCTTGACACGGACGACGTAGGCGCGCGACCCGCCGCCGGCGAGCTCGGCACGGGCGACGAACGAGTGGCGCGACCAACCGCCGACGAGCTGCTCCAGGGCGGTGACGCCATCGTCCTCGCCCAGCTCGCCCGCGCGGCGCAGCGCGGCGCTCACGGCGCCGGCCCGCGGATCGCCCTCCGTCCCGGCCTCCGGCTCGCTCACGCGCGAGGAAGAGGCTCGATGACCGCGGCCAGGAGGTCGACCTCGCGATCG
>JAUJME010000278.1 GCA_030447005.1 Solirubrobacteraceae bacterium
GTCAGCCCGGCGCGGCGAGCAGGTGCGGGCCCTCGGCGTCCGGATCGGGCTTGTTGACCGCCGGGTTGGCCGGCGCGACGCGCATCCGCCCCGCATCGAGCGGCCGGCAGAGCGCGAGCGCCTCCGCCGCGCTGAGGTCGTCCGACAGCCACGCGGCCTCGGCGTCGCGGTCGGGGAGGATCACCGGCATCCGGTCGTGCAGCCGGGCGACCACCGGGTTGGGCGCGGTGGTGAGGATGGTCGCCGTCTCGACGCGCTCGCCGTCGATCCGCGCCCGCGTCCACAGCCCGGCGAAGGCGAACGGCTCGCCCTCGTCGACCGTGAAGAAGAACGGCTGGCGCGGCTGCTTGCGGTCCTCGGGGCGCAGCCACTCGTAGAAGCCGTCGGCGAGCACGAGGCAGCGGCCGTCGCCGCGCGCGACCAGGGCGCAGAACGGCTGCTTGGCGCCGGCGGTCTCCGAGCGGGCGTTGATCATCCGCGCGCCCGCCTTGAGGTCCTTCGCCCAGTGCGGGACGAGGCCCCAGCGCAGCAGCCGGCCCTCGCCACCGCCGCAGACGGCGAGCACCGACTCCGTCGGCGCGACGTTGAAGCGCTCGAGGCCGCCCTCGGGCAGCGACGCGCCGAAGCGGTCCTCGAGCGCCGAGCGCTGCCCGGCGGTCAGTGTGAAGCGGCCGCACATCAGTTCTGGCTCGGGTCGGAGGGCATCCGGGCCAGCAGCGCGTAGCGGCCGCCCTTGCGCGCGAGCACCGTGCTCCACAGCCGGTCGGGGTCGTCGGAGAAGAGCTCGCCGGGGACGGGCGCCTCGACGATCCAGGCCTCCTCCTCGAGCTCGCCCTCGAGCTGGCCGGGCCCCCAGCCCGAGTAGCCGGCGAACACCCGCGCGCGCCGGGTCGCGGCGGCGAGCTCGGGGGTGTCGACGTCGGCGGCGACCAGGCCGACGTCGGCGACGACGATGGTCGCGGCGGCCGCGCGGTCGCGGAACTCGGCCAGGACGATGAGCGCGTCGACCTGCACGGGCCCGCCGACGTAGATCAGGCTCTCCTCCCCGGCGAGCTCGGAGAGCTCGGGCACCGCCTCCCCCACCGCGGCGGGCGAGGGCCGGTTGAGCACGACGCCCATCGCGCCCTCCTCCGTGTGCTCCGTGATCAGTATCACCGAGCGCGCGAAGTTGGGATCGAGCAGCACGGGCGAGGCGATCAGGAGCCGGCCGCGCAGGGAGTCCACGGCGCTCAGCCCGGCCGGCCGGTCGGGGCGGGCGCGGGCGCGGCGCCGGCGGGGCCCCCCGGGGGCCGCTCCGCGTACCAGACCGGGATCTCGATGCCCTCGCGGTCGAACGCGGCCTTGATGCGCTGGCGCAGCTCGCGGGAGATCGCCCACTGCTCCGACGGCCGGGTCTTGACCACCAGCCGGATGCGCACGCCGCTCGGCCCGAGGTTCTCGACGCCCCACAGCTCGGGCTCCTCGATGACCTCGTCGTGCTCCTTCCAGATCGCGTCGGCCTCCGCCTTGATCACCGCGCTCGCGTGCTCGACGTCGGTGCCGTAGCCCACGTCGATGTCGAGCAGGGCGCGCGACCACAGCTGCGACTTGTTGCCGACCCGGCGGATCTCCCCGTTGGGCATGTGCCAGACCGTGCCGTCGACCGCGCGGAGGCGCGTCGTGCGCAGCGAGACGGCCTCGACGGTCCCCGAGACCTCCTGGTCGAGATCGACGACGTCGCCGACGCCGAACTGGTCCTCGACGAGGATGAACAGCCCCGAGAGGAAGTCCTTGACCAGGCTCTGGGAGCCGAAGCCGAGCGCCACGCCGAGGATTCCCGCCCCCGCCAGCAGCGGCGCGAGGTCGATGCCGACCTCGCCGAGGATGAGCAGCAGCGCGACGCCGGCGACGATCACCGAGACGACGCTGCGCAGGACGGTCGCGAGCGCCTCGATCCGCTGGGTGGCGCGCAGGGAGATCTCCTCCGTCTCGAGCAGCGCGTTCGGGGTCCGGCGGCGGACGGCGCCGAGGCGCTCCTTGACCGGCCCGGAGTGCAGGCCGCGCAGCGCGCGCTTGACCGCCCGGCGCGCGAGCCGGTTGACGATCAGGGCGCCGACGACGATCGCCAGGATGGAGAGCGGCTTGCCGACGAGGAACTCGGCGGCGAGCGCCATCTCGTCGGAGCGGGTCGCCTCGAGCGTCTCGCGGCAGGCCCAGCCGGCGCTCTCGCCGCAGGCCTCGACGACCTCGGACTGCTTCACGGCGCCGAAGACGGTCAGGATGGGATCGGGCCCGGCCATCGCCAGCCAGGGTATTGCGACTACCCCTGCCGCTGCAGCGCCGGCGGGATGGGCGTCTGGGGGCTCAGCGTCCCCGCCTCCCACTTGAAGCGCACGCGCGCCTCCTCGCCCGTGTTGAGGCCGTAGCGGAGGGTGACCGTGTTGTTCGTCTGCTTCGAGATCCGGAGCTCCGCGCTCGGCTCCGTCGCATCCGTGCCGATGAACTGGCCGTCGACGAAGAAGAACGCGCGCCGGCCGGCCGCGGCGGCGGCGCCCTCCGCCTCGCCGAGCAGGACCCGCAGGTTCTGGTCGGGGTGGTAGGCCTTCAGGCTCACCGGCTCATAGCCCTGTTGGCGCACCTGGTCGGCAGCCGCCCGGCGCTCCGCGCGCTGCGCCGGGGTGAGCGGGACGGGGGTCGGCGTGGGCGTCGGCGTCGGGCTCGGCGCCTGCGTCGGCGCGGCCGTCGCGGCGGGCGCCGCGGCCGCCTGCTCGCCGTCGTCCCCGCCGGCCGAGAGGATCATCGCCAGGCAGATCACGCCGACCACGAAGAGCCCGAAGAGCCCGGCGAGGGCAAGGCCGCGCTCGCGGGTGAGCCAGTTCGGACGGCCCTTCACCCGCGCGCCCCCTCCGCCGCGGCGGTCATCCGCCCGCCGCGCTGCGTGCGCCAGAACCACACCGTCGCGGCCACGAGGATCGCGCCCATGACCCAGAAGTTCAGCCGCAGCCCCAGGATCTCCTTCGCCGGGTCGACGCGGAGCGTCTCGATGAACATCCGGAACGCCGCATAGCCCGCGACGTAGAGGGCGAAGAGCCCCGGCGGCCGGATCCGCCGGTGGTGGCCCAGCCACACGAGCGCCGCGGCGAGCCCGAGGTCCCACAGGATCTCGTAGAGGAACGCCGGGTGGAAGGTCTCGGCGTCGGCGTAGCGGTCCGGCCGGTTCTCGCGCGCGATCTCGAGGCCCCACGGCAGGTCGGTCGGGCGCCCGTAGAGCTCCTGGTTGAACCAGTTGCCGA
>JAUJME010000032.1 GCA_030447005.1 Solirubrobacteraceae bacterium
ACGACCTTGAGGCCGAGATCCTTGTTCGAGACGGGCTCACGGCCCTCGCGGATCGCGCCGACGAAGTCGGCCAGCTCGACGCGCAGCGGCTCGTCGGCGTCGAGGCGCGGCGTGAGCACGTCGCCCGAGCGGTAGGACAGCTGGTACTCGCCGAAGCTCTGCGGCTCGAGCATCTCGACGCCGCGGTCGAAGACCCGGACCTGCTCGGTACTCGAGTCCTCGTAGACCACCATCTTGCCGCTGCCCACGAGCACGGTGCGCCGCAGCTTCGTGGGGGCCAGCCACGACAGCTCCATGTGGATGAGTGACCCGTTCGGCAGCCCCATGTCGATGAAGGCGACGTCGAGCTGCCCCGAGCCGACCGAGTCGCGGCCGATGGCTCGCACGAACGTCGGCTCGCCGAGCCAGTAGAGGAGGATCGAGAAGTCGTGCGGCGCCAGGTCGCGGACGACGCTGACGTCGCTCTGGTGGATGCCGAGGTTGACGCGGCTGAACGTGCCGAAGAAGAGCTCGCCGACCTCGCCCGCGACGAGCAGCTCCTTGACCTTGCGCACCGGAGGCGAGTACAGGAACGTGTGGCCCGGCATGAGCACGAGCCCGTCGCGGTCGGCGAGGGCGTTGAGCTCCCTGCCCTCCTCGCTGCGCTCGGCCAGCGGCTTCTCGACGAAGACGTGCTTGCCCGCCTCGAGCGCCTTGCGCGCGAGCGCGTAATGCGTGCTCACCGGTGTGGCGATCAGGACGGCGTCGACCGCGTCGTCCGCGAGGACCCTGTCGTAGTCGGCGGTCCTCCCGACGCTGGGATAGCGGTGCGCGACCGGCTCGAGGGCCTTGGCGTTGCGGTCGCAGGCATACAGCACCTGGGTGCCGTCGATCTCCCAGGCATTGCGCAGCAGGTTCGGGCCCCAGTAGCCGAGGCCCACGACCGCGAGCCCGATGCGGTCCGTGCGGGCGCGCAGGGGCGCCGCCTCGGTCGGGCGGGAGGTCTTCATGTCCGGGGTGGTGAGGGAGGATAGGTTCACGCGGCGGTGCGTCGTAGCAGCGTGATCGGCGTCCGGGCGAGGATCTGTAGGTCCAGCAGCGGCCCGTGCTCGCGGGCATAGCTCGCGTCGAGCTCGAGCATCTCGCGGAAGCCGAGCTCGTTGCGCCCGGAGACCTGCCAAAGACCGGTCAGACCCGGACGCACGCGGAACCGGTCGAAATGCACCGCGTCGTAGTGGTCGAGCTCGTACGTCAGCGCCGGGCGTGGGCCGATGAGCGACATCTGGCCGGCGACGACGTTGAAGAGCTGCGGCAGCTCGTCGAGGCTCGTCCTGCGCAGGAAGGCGCCGACGCGCGTCACGCGCGGGTCGTCCGTGAGCTTCTTGAGCCCGTCGGTGTCCTGGCCGGCGGTCATGAGCTGAGCGATGTACTCCCGGTGGATGTCCGGCGACGCGTGCTGGACCATGGTGCGGAACTTCAGCACGCCGAACTCGCGCATGCCGAGTCCGTGGCGGCGCTGCCGGAAGAGGACCGGACCGCTCGAGTCGAGCTTGATCGCGAGCGCGATCAGCACGAGCGCCGGAAGCAGGATCAGCAGAAGGGCGAGCGCCGCCACCGGCTCTGCGACGCGCTTGACGAGGATCCAGCGACGCGTGCGCGCAGCCTCGACCGCGGCACTCGGTGGTGCCGTGCTGAGTGTCGGTGTCGGTCGGGTATCGTCGGCGTACGCCACGCCCACGCTATCGGCGTCCATATGCAGTTCCTTATCCCTGCGCGTGTGCGGTTGAACCCTCGCCCCGCCATATGGGCTTCGCGCTGGACAGGTGTCTGACCTTCCGGTCCCCCGCCCGTCCAGCACCTACACTCGCAGATCGTGACCTCCGGACAGGGCATACAACTGGTCGACTACGCGCGCGCGATCAAGCGACGCTGGCCGATCGTGCTGATGGTCACGCTTGTCGTCGTCGCCGCCGCCCTGACGGTCAGCCTTGCCGGCGAGAAGAAGTACGACGCGTCCGCCGACCTGCTCTTCGGCGGCCAGGACAGCGTCCAGCAGCTCGTGACGCCCGACGCGGGCGACGTCAGGGACCCCGAGCGCGAGCTCAACAACGACGTCCAGCTGATCACGCTCGAGACAATCGCCGAGGGCGTGCGTCGCCGGCTGAACCTCGACATGAGCGCCGTCGAGCTCCTCGAGCAGGTCGAGACCGAGACGAGCACGACGTCGGACATCGTCACCGTGGTGATCCGTGACACGGATCCGCGCCGGGCGGCGGCCATCGCGAACGCCTACGTCGAGGAGTACGTGGAGTTCCGGCGGCGCTCGGCGCGCCAGAACCTGACCGCGGCGGCCGAGCTCGCCGAGTCGCGCCTCGCCGCGCTCTCGCCCGAGGAGCAGCAGACGGAAGAGGCGCGCCAGTTGCGAGCCCGCAAGCGCGAGCTCGAGATCACCGCGGCTCTGCAGACCGGCGGCGTCGAGGTCATCCGCCGCGCCAGCGTGCCGCAGGGCGCCTCGCGGCCGCGCCCGAAGCTGGCCTTCGCGCTCGGGGTCGTCCTCGGCCTCCTCCTGGGCGTCGCGCTCGCGCTCGCGCTCGAGTTCGCCGATCGTCGGCTGAAGGACGAGGAGAGCATCGAAGAGATCTTCGAGCTGCCGATCATCGCCGCGATCCCCCCGCCTCCGCGCCGGGGCGTCGACGACCACCTCCAGCGCGAGGCGTACGGCATTCTGGCAGCCGGCGTCCGGCTCGGCTCGACCGCGGACTCGCAGGTGGTGATGGTCACGTCGCCCAGTCCCGAGGACGGTAAGACGAGCGTCTCGCTCGGTCTCGCACGCGCGCTCGCGCGCATCGGCGTCCGCGTGATCCTCATCGAAGCCGATCTTCGGCGGCCGTCCGTCGCGCGCTACACCGGACTCTCGCAGCCGGGCGGTCTGACGGCGCTGCTCGACGGAAGAGCGCCCCACCTCGCGCATGAGCTCACGTGGCTCGACGCGAACTCGATGCGGCCGGTGACGCTCGACGACCTGAAGGAGGGGTTGTCGTTCGCGGTGCTGACCGCAGGCACCGTCCCGCCGCATCCGCAGCGCCTTCTGGCCCGGCCGCAGATGGCCGCAGCGCTCGAGACCGCCCGGTCGCTGGCTGACGTGGTGATCGTCGACACGCCGCCGATCGGCAACGTCAACGATCCGATGACCTTGTCACGGTTCGTCGACGCGGTCGTCGTGGTGGCGCGGCTGAACAAGACCACCAAGGACGCCGCGAGGCGCGCGTTGCGATCGCTGCGCAACCTGACGTCTCCGGTGACGGGAGTCGTCGTCACCGATGCGTCCCTCGGCGAGCAGTACGGCTACTACGGCAGCGAGCCGGTGGAGCCGGAGGATCGCTCGACGCTCGAGAGCATCCCGCGCTGAACCTGCCCGTCGACAGGCGCCTCGCAAGCGCGCTTCTGGCTCTGCTCCCCGGCGCACTCGTCGTCCTGCTGTCCTTCAATGCGGGCGGCTTCTTCCCCGACATGACCGCGATCACCGCCGGCGTCGTCGGACTGGTGATCGCCATCCGCGTGCTCGCCGCGCGGCGCCCGCTCGCGGGCATCGGCGGATCCGGTGTCCTCGCCGCGGCCCTGCTGGCCGCCTTCACGGCATGGGCGTTCGTCTCAGCTGCGTGGTCGGACGCGCCGGTGCGTGCGCTCGTCGAGTTCGACCGAGCGCTGCTGTACCTCTTGATGCTCCTCCTGTTCGCGTCGCTTCCGCGCACCGCGGACAGCGCCCGCTGGCTTGTGCGCGGGATCGCTCTGGGCGCAGCGATCGTCTGTGCGTGCGCCCTCATCACGCGGACGTTGCCGGAGCTCTGGCCTACGGAACCGGCGGTCGCCAACGACCGACTCAGCTACCCCCTGACCTACTGGAACGCGCTGGGGATGCTCGCCACGATCGGCCTCGTCCTCGGGTTCGGGCTGACGAGCGATCTCCGCGAGCGCGCGGCCGTGCGCGTCCTCGCTGCCGGTGCGCTGCCCGTTCTTGCGGCGACGCTCGTCTTCACGTTCTCGCGTGCGGCCATGCTGCTCGCCGTCGTCGGGCTGGTCGTCCTCGTCGCGCTGATCCGCTCTCGGGGGATCCTGAGCGGCGCGCTGGTTCTGCCCTTCGTGGCGATGAGCGTCGCTGCGGCGCTCGGCGCCGACCAGCTCGCGTCCGAGCGACCGACCTCCGGACGCGCTGTCGGCCAGGGGCAGGAGGTCATCACGGTCGTCGTTCTGGCCGTCGTCGCGGCCCTCCTCGCGCGCTGGACGCTTCTGCGTTTCGACGCGCGCGCCGCGGCGACCCGCGCGGACGCATGGCGGATCCCGCGACGCCTTGTCGCGGCGACCGCGGCGATCGCGATCGCGTCGGTCGCCGTCGGGCTGGCCGCGGGAGGCGCCGACGCGCTGAGCCGCCAGTACGACCGGTTCGTCGAGGGCAACCGCGTCGAGGCTGCCCAGGATCGCCGCGAGCGGCTCTTCGACCCCGGCAACAACGGCCGGGTGAGCCAGTGGCGGGTGGCGGCCGACGCCTTCGCCGGCGATCGGCTCAAGGGCACCGGTGCCGGGACGTACGCCGTCGTCTGGGCGCGCGACCGCCCGAGCGAGTTCCGCGTCGAAGACGCGCATTCGCTGTACCTCGAGACGCTGGCGGAGCAGGGGCTCGTGGGCGGCGTCCTCCTCATGGCCGTGGTCGCGATGCTCCTCGCGGCCTTGCTGCGCCGGGCCCGTGGGCAGGACCGGGCCGTGTGGGCGGCGCTCTTCACCGCCGCGCTGGCGTGGGCCCTCCATGCCGGCGTCGACTGGGACTGGGAGATGCCGGCGGTGACGCTGTGGGTGTTCGCTGCCGGCGGTCTGGCGCTGGCCGCACGCCCGGAGCGCTCGCTCCCGTGGCGAGTCCCCGTGGCGGTCCGCTTGGCGGTCGTCATCGCGATCGTCGCGCTGCTCGTCACACCTGGTCGCGTCGTCCTTGCCGAGCAGGCGGCGGGCGAAGGGCGAGCCGCTTTCGCCCGCGGCGACTGCGAGACGGCGATCAGCGAGTCGCGGACGGCGATCGGACGGCTGGACGTGGCGCCGGAACCCCACGAGATCATCGGCTACTGCCTTGTGCGGCTGGGTGAGCCGGCCTCAGCTGTCGCGTCGATGCGTGCCGCGATCGAGCGCGATCCGCAGAACTGGCGGCCGCGGTACGGCTTGAGCATCGCGCTCGGCGCCGCCGGCCGCGACCCGCGCGCGGCCATCCGTGAGGCGCGGGCCTACAACCCCCTCGAGGGTCTGATGATCGCCACGAGCATGAGCTTCCACGCAACGGTCGACCCGCGGTCCTGGCGCAAGCGGGCCCTCGGGGCCCGCCTTCCCAAGGACTAGCCGCGGCACGCCGGCCGCGCGACGACGAAGGCGGGCCCGAGACCCGCCTTCGTGACACCTGATGGAGCGGTCGGCGCGCTGACGCGGCCTGCCAACCGATGATGCGGGTCGGCGCTAGGGCTGGCTACCCGCGCGCGTCGCGGTCCGGCGGAGCACCAGTCCGGCGCCGAGGAGCATCAGGCCGATGAGCAGGACGGTGACGACGGCGAGCCCCGTGAACGGAAGCTCGCCCTCGGCCTGAGGCGCCGCGGCGGACTGCGGGACGGACGCCGGCTGGCTCCCGGGGACGCTGTCCTGGCCACGAGGCGTCGACGCCTCCTGCTCCTCGACGGTGCCGACTTCACCGAGAACGTCCTGGGTGCCGTACTGCTGCGTCCCTGCGTTGGTGGAGTCGTCCAGGCCCGTCTGGGCGAATCCCGCACCGGCCCCAGTCGTCAGCAGGGCGCCGAGGGCGAGGATGGTGCAACAGATCAGACGCGCTCTCATCAAGGTGTTCGTTCCCTCCGGATGTCCGTGATCCTTCCGTGCGCCAGACCAACTACCCGCTGCGTCGTCTTGTCGAACGCAGTCGGGGCGGGCACGGAGGGTTCGTCGCAGAGCATATTCCTGCCGCGAGCCGCCCAGATCAAGTCCGATCGTAGAACCTCGACGAATGACCGACCCTGCTGCGGCGGGGGAACCGTAGCGCACGCCGGCGCGTCAGCGCGGCCCGTGGGCCGACTGCGACGCCCGCTCGGCCTGCCGCGCGGCCTCGGACTCGGCCCATGCCCGGCCGGCCTCGGCGGCACGGGCGGTCGCCCGCTCGTTGGCCGCGGCGAGCTCGACGACCTGGCGCTCGAGCTCCTCGCGGCGTCCCGCCTCCTCGTCACGCTCACGCAGCGCCTCGTCGCGTTCGCCTTCCAGGGCGGCGAACTGCTGCAGCGCCTGGGCCCGCTCGCGCGCTGCCGCCTGCGCGCGCCGCTCGGCGTTGGCCCGCGCCAGCTCCAGCGCCTCGACCGTCGCACGCACCTGCGCGAGCTCGACGCCGTCGGCCTCGACGGGCTGCGCCTCCGGTGCCTCCGCCTGGCGGCGTTCGAGCTCGGCCTGCCGCTCGCGCGCGCCGGCCAGCGCCTCCTCGGCCGCGGCGACCTGCTCCTCGAGCTCCTCGGCGCGTGTGCGCGCGGCGGTGAGCTCGGCCTCGCGCCGGCGCAGATCCTCCTCGAGCGCCGCGGCGCGCTCGTCGCTGCGCGCGCGAGCCGCCGCCTCGGCCTGCACCCGCACCAGCTCGTCCTCAAGCGCCTGGATCTCGGCCGCGCGCTCGGTCAGCTCGACGGCGAAGACGTCGGCGCGCTCGCGGACGTGCTGCAACTCGGCGCCGCGCTCCGCCGCCTCGACCGCCGCCGCCTCGGCCCGCGCCCGGACCGTCTCGAGCTCCGCCTCCCGGTCGGCGAGCTCCGCCGTGGAGGTCTCGGCGCGCTCGCGCAGGCGCGCGAGCTCGGCCTCGCGCTCGGCCAGCGTCGCGGAGAAGGTGTCGGCGCGGGCGCGCAGCGCCGACAGCTCCTGCTCGTGGCGGCCGACCGCCGCCGCGGCGGCGTCTGCGACCGCGTGGAGCTCGCGCAGCTCGGCGTCGCGCTCGGCCAGCGCCGCCGATGAGCTCTCGGCGGTGTCGCGGACGCGCGCCAGCTCGGTCTCGCGGTCCGACAGGGCGCGCGCCGACTGCGCGGCGCGCTCGCGCAGCGCGGCAAGCTGCGACTCGCGCTCGGCGAGGCTTCGCGCGGAGTCCTCCGTGCGATCCCGCAGGGTCGCGATCTGGCGCTCGCGCTCGGCGAGCGCCTCCACGGACGTGTCGGCCTGCTCGCGCAGCCGGGTCAGGTCGGCCTCGCGGTCGGCGAGGGCCGACGCCGAGGCATCGGCGCGGCGGCGAACGCCTTCCAGGTCGGCTTCGCGGTGCTCCAGCGTGGCGGCGAGCGTCTCGGCACGCTCACGGAGGCCCGCGAGCTCGGCCTCGCGCTGCGCCAGCGCCTCGGTCGACGTCTCGTGCACGCGGGCGAGCTCGGCCTCGCGCTGCGCGAGCGCCTGCGTCGACAGGTCGGCTCGCTCGCGCAGCCGTGCGAGCTCCGTCTCGCGCTCGGCGAGCGCCTGCGCCGACCGATCGGCCTGCTCGCGCAGCCGTGCGAGCTCCGTCTCGCGCTCGGCGAGCGCCTGCGCCGACCCCTCGGCCTGCTCGCGCAGGCGCGCGACCTCCCGCTCGCGGTCGGCCAGCTCGGTGGTCGCGCTCGCCAGCTGCTCTCGCAGCGACTCGGCGTCGCGCGCGGCATCGCCGCCGCGTGCCTCGGCCGCGGCCATCTGCTGCTGGAGGCCGGCGATCGTCTCCTGCGCCTCGTCGCGTTCGCGCTCCAGGTCGCGCAGCCGCACCGACAGCTGCTCGAGCTCGCGCTCCCGCTCGGCCGCCACCGCCGCCGCCGTCGCCTCGGCCGACCGCGCGCCCTCGAGCTGCCGGCCCAGGTCGGTGAGCCGCTCGCCGCCGCTGTCGAGCCGGGCCTGGAGGTCGCGCACGCGCTCCTCGGCGGCCTCGTCGGCTGCCTCGAGGCGCTCGCGCAGGCCGTTGAGCTCGCGGAGGACGTCCTCGTTGTCGGCGACCGCCGCCTCGGCCTTCGCCCGCGCCTCGCCCAGCTCGCGCTCGAGCGCGGACCGTCCGGCGGCCGCCCGGTCGCGCTCGGCCTCGACCTTCTCGAGCTCGCCGCGCGCCTGGTCGAGCTCCGCCTCCAGCTGTGCGCGCGCGGCGCTCGCCGCCTCGTGCTCGCCGGCCGCCCGGTGGGCGAGGCGCCGCGCCTCCTCGAGCTCCTGACCGACGGCGTCCCGCTGCGCGACGGCGTCGTCGCGCGCGCGCGCGGCGTCGTCGGCGGCGCGCTGCGCCGCCTCGAGCTCCGCGCCGAGCGCGTCGCGCTCGGTGGACAGACCGCGGCGCACGCCCGCCGCGTCGGCGCGCCGGCGCTCCAGCTCCTCGCGCGCGGCGGCCGACGCATCGCGCTCGCGCGTCGCCTCGTCCGCGGCCGCCGCGGCGGCGGCGACCTCCCGCTCGAGCTCCGTGGCGCGCCGCTCCACGTCTTCGAGCGACGCGCGTGCCTCCGCGAGCTCCGTGGTGCGCTCGTCGACCAGCGCGTCGCGCTCGGCGACCTGTGCCTCGGCCGCGGTCGCGCGCTGCTCGGCTTCCTGCACGCGCGACTCGACGGCACGCGCCGCCTCGTCGACCGCCGCCGCCTGGGCGCGGCGCGCCTCGTCGAGCGCCCGCTCGGCGCGCAGCTCGGCGTCGCGCGCACGCTCGTTGGCCTCCTCGTGCGCCTGCTCGACGCTGCGCGCGGCCTCGGCGACCGCGGTGGCCTGCGCGCGCCGCGTCTCCTCCTGCACGCTCGTCGCGCGCTCCTCCGCCTCGCGCGCGCGGACGTCGGCCGCTTCGCGCGCACGCGCGGCGTCGAGGAGGCCCGCCTCGGCGAGCGCGGCGCGGTCCTCCGCCTCGCGTACGCGGGTCTCGAGGTCGCCGGCGAGGGCGCGGCCGCGGCGCAGCTCCTCGTCGAGCTCGCCGACGCGCCCGCGCGCTGCCGCGAGCTCGCGGTCAAGCCTCTCGGCGCGGTCGGCCACGTCCGCGAGCTCGTGCTCGATGTTCGCCGTGCGCGCCCGTTGCGTTTCGAGGTGGCGCTCGACGTCCGCGACGGCCTCGACACGCGCGCGGACCGCCTCGGTCGCCTGCTGCGCGCGCGTCGCCGCGTGCACGGCCTCTTCGCGCAGGCGCTCGGCGCGCGCCGCCCGCGCCTCGGCGGCCTGGCGGCCCTCCGCGGTCGCCGCGGCGCGAGTCTCGGCGCGCCGGCGGGCGGCTTCGGCGGCCTGCCACGAGGTCTTCGCCGTCTCCAGCTCGGCCGTCGCCTGGGCGGCGTGCTCGGTCGCGGCATGGAGCGCATGCCGTGCTTCGTCGCGCTGACGCTCGCGCTCCGCCACCGCACGCGCGGCGCGGATGCGCTCGCGGTTGACCTCGGTCCCGAGCTGCTCGGCCCGCGACCGGACGGCGGCGAGCTCCGTGGCCAGCTCCGCCGCGCGGCGCCGCTCGCCGGCGAGGCGCTCGTGCGTCGCGTCGCGATCGCGGACGACCTCGTCGAGCTCGCGCGCGAGCGCGTCCGCGCGCGTGCGCTCGTCTGCCGCGTCGGCGGCCTCGCGGTCGAGCGCGGCGAGCCGCTCCTCGAGCTCGCGGATCCGCTCGGCGGCGGCGGGGCGCCGCTCGCCCGGCGGAGCGAGGCGGCGGCGCCGCGGGGCCGGCAGGTCGTGCAGGTGGCGGCCGCCGGCGCCGGTGGCCAGCGCGAACGCGGGCCGCGCCCCGAGGTGCGCGTCGTCGGCCCGGAAGGCCAGCACGAACGCGCCCGAGCGCGCGTCGACGCGGTCGGGCGAGGCGAGGGGGACGTAGCGCCTCGCCGACCGGCCGTCGTCCACGACGAGCTGCGGCTCGGCGCCCTCGAGCAGCGCGGGATCGACTCGTCCCGCCACGCGCAGCAGGGCGACTCCCGGCGAGGCGGCGACGCGCTCGAAGAAGGCGACGGAAAGTGGCCGCATACGCGGCGGAGCGTACTTCCGCGCGGTGGACCGCCGCCACCGGCGGCGGCGGCGGTCACCACGGGCGGCACGGGCCGGGGGAACCCGCGCCGCGCGGGAGGAGGTCTACGCCGCCGGGCGCAGCCGCCGGCCCAAGCCGACGTGCCGCTCGGCGTCGCGCTCGCGGCGCTCGCCGGCGACGTTCTCGGCCTGCATGCGCAGCAGGGACGCGACCTCGGCGGTGCGCTCGAACGGGTCGGCGATCAGGCGACCGTCGCGCAGGGCGATCGCGGCGCGCGGCTCGCCGTCGACCTCGGCGAGCAGGACGGGCCCGATCGGGACCGGGGCGCTGTCCAGGGCGGCGAGGCGGATGAGCGTCCCGGCGTCCGTGCCGGTGGCCGCGCGGATGGAGATGGTGGGGGAGGTGACGTGGGACATGCTGGACCTTCGGCTCGGTCTTTCTCTTGTGTACGACCTCAGTATCGGTCGCTGTCGGCATAACCACAAGTGACATTGCCTGGGCGCTGCGATAAGGTGACCTAATGCTCGACGTGAAGCGTCTCAAGGTCCTGCGCGAGGTCGCGGCGAAGGGGTCGTTCTCCGCCGCCGCGGAGTCGCTCGCGTACACGCAGTCGGCCGTCTCGCAGCAGATCGCCGCGCTCGAACGCGAGGCCGGCACGAAGCTCGTGGAGCGCTCCGCGCGCGGCGTCCGGCTGACCGAGGCGGGGCGCGCGCTCGTGCGCCACGCCGACGTCATCCTCGCCCGGCTCGCCGACGCGGAGGCCGAGCTCGAGGCGATCGCCGGGCTGCGCGGTGGACGCCTGCGGCTCGTCTCGTTCCCCACGGCCGGGGCGACGATCATGCCGCGCGCGATCGCGCTGTTCCGCGAGCGCCATCCCGCCGTGGAGCTCTCGCTCGAGCCCGCCGAGCCCGACGAGGCGTTGGGTCGGCTCAAGGCGGGCGAGTGCGACATCGCCATGACGATCGACGCGCCGTTCTGCGCGGTCGAGGAGGACGGCGTCGAGCGCACCCACCTGCTCGACGATCCGATGTACGTCGTGCTGCCGCGCGGGCACAGGCTCGCGGCCAAGCCCCGCATCAAGCTCGAGGAGCTCAGCGGCGAGCCGTGGATCGGCGGGTCGAGCGGCGGCTGCCCGGACACGCTGATCCTGCTGCGCGCGTGCAACGCCGCGGGCTTCGAGCCGCGCATCGCCTTCCACTCCGACGACTACCTCGCCATCCAGGGGTTCGTCGCGGCCGGCGTCGGCGTGTCGCTGGTCCCCGATCTCGCGCTGCTCGCGGTGCGCGACGACGTGGCGATCCGGTCGCTGGCCGCCCGCCCGCCGGTCCGGACGATCCAGGCGGCGACGCTGAAGGACGGCTACCGCTCGCCGGCGGTCGACGCGATGCTCGGGATCCTGCGCGAGGTCGGCGTCGACTTCGCGGCCGATCGCCGCGCGCTCGCGTTGGCGTCCTGACGCGCGGAGCCCGAGCGCAGCGCGCACGGTCCTGCAGTGCGGCGAAGAGGACTCGAACCTCCACGGGGTTATCCCCCACAAGGCCCTCAACCTTGCGCGTCTACCAATTCCGCCACCGCCGCGTGGGG